>NZ_JBFAOU010000125.1:0-23434 GCF_040675365.1 Catellatospora sp. NPDC049609
GGTACCGCCGGCGGCCCCACCCGGTTTACTTCTGGTCCCCCCCCCCGGGGGGTTGGGTCCCCGGGGCGGGGACCCCCGGGGGGGGTGGCACCGCGAACGTGCATCCCCGAACGGGAAGTGATGAGCAATGGACTGGCTGTTGTCACCGGCGACCCCCGAGGCCGGTAGCGCGCTGCGCCGGGAGATCGCCGATTACCTGCGCAGGCACAGCACCGAGCCGGACATGGTCGGTGCGGCCGAGGTGATCGTGTCGGAGTTGGTCATGAACGCCGTCGAGCACGCCGGCGGTCCGGTGTGGGTCTGCCTGGACTGGACCGGCCCGTCCGCGCGGATCAACGTCCACGACCTGGGCCCGGCGTTCGTGGCGGATCTGTCCACGCCGCAGGTGACCGCGACGCGGGGTCGCGGCCTGTGGCTGGTCTCGCAGATGACCTCCGAGCTGGAGGTCGTCGCCAAGGCGGGGGCGGGCAAGACCATCCGCGCGACGCTGCCCCTGATCCGGCGGGAGGAGCCGTCGTTCGACCCGCCGGCACGGATGGCGGCGGGGCTGCCGCATCCCAGCGAAGCCGGCCCGCGCGGCTTCGGCCGGGAGTCGTTCCTGCGTGCGCTGGTGGTGGAACTGGCCCACGCCGCCGACGGCAACCTGGGCCCGCAGCCGACCAAGGAACTCATCGCGCAGGTCGGCACCACCGTGGGCAGCAGGATGGAACAGGAGTTCCGTGCCGCGCGCCGGATCGTCGGCAGGCTGACGGCACAGCAGCAGGCGGAGTGCTTCGTGCGGCTCAAGGCGGCCATCGACGGCGACTTCTACATCATCGAAGCGTCCGAGGACCGGATCGTGCTGGGCAACCGGCGCTGCCCGTTCGGGGCGGCGGTGCAGAACTCGCCGTCGCTGTGCCGGATCACCTCGAGCGTGTTCGGCGGCATCGCCGCCCGCAACACCGGTCAGGCGACGGTGGACCTGGTGGAGCGCATCGCCGTCGGCGATCCGCACTGCCGCGTCGTCATCCACCTCGGAGCGGCCGCCGACCGGGCCCACGGTCACCACTACCGCAGCTGACCGGGCTGCTCTGGCACGTCACGCGAAAAGGGTCGGGGCCGGGACGAATCTTCGTCCCGGCCCCGACCGTGTTCCAGGGGCTTACACCGTGCCGCGGCCGCGGACACCGGCGAGCAGAGCGACGCCCAGCGCGGCGAGGCCGACCTGGAAGACCAGTTCGATCCAGTCGATACCGTCGGTGACGGCCACGCCGACCGCCTGGGCGATCGCGGTGCCGATCAGCGCGGCGACGATGCCGACCAGGATGGTGAGCCAGATGGGCAGGCCCTGACGGCCGGGCACGACCAGTCGCCCGAGCGCGCCGATGATCAGACCCACGATGAGAGCCGAGATGATTCCGGCGACAGTCATGACCCCTCCTTGTGCGCGTGACTTCTACTGCTGCCTGTCTGCCCGTCGATGCGGCATGGCAAACCACCGCGCCCCCGCGTCCTCCGGTCTGTCGGCCACATCGGACGCCGACCCGGCCTCGTCACAAGCCGCGACCAGCTAGCCCCGCTCCCGGGCCAGCGGGCACAGGCGCCGCGCAGTCTCGATCAGCGCGAGCACGTCATGCGCCGAACCCGTTGTCGGCCAGCCACTGCGGATCCGGGGCGACCGTCTGCAGCACCTCGACCAGCAGCCCGTCCGGCCCCGCGAGCTGGAACCGGCGCTGCCCCCACGGCTCGGTCACCAGCGGCATGACCACCTCCAGCCCCGCGCCGGACAGGCGGGCGTGCTCGGCGTCGACATCGGCGACCAGGAACGCCAGCAGCGTGCCGACCACGTTCCTGCCGCGGGTCGCCTCGGGCCAGGACGGGTGGTCGCGCTGCACGAAGTCCAGGCTCAGGTTCGCGTGCTCGGGGTGCTGGGTGTTGACGTACCAGCCCAGGTCGATGCCGACCGTGAACCCGAAGTGCTCGGCGAACCACGCCGCGCTGGTGGCCGGCGTCTGCGCCGCGACCGCCATGCCTACCATCGTGAACTTCATGCGTACCTCCTGGTGACAACCACGATCTTGTGGTGCCTCACGATCGCCGCCGGGACCGATGCGGATCAAGGACGAACCTCGCAACGGTGGATAACCGCTGGGTTATCGGCCTCACCACACGCGAACGACCGGCAGATATTTACGACTGCCACTTGTTCGATATTGTCGGGATGTGGTGAAATCAGACGCGCTTCTTTCGAGGGGCGCGTCAGAACGCACGTCTCGGCGGACGTGTGACCGTCATGACCCCTGAAGGAGACGGCATGATCCGCCGCAGACTCCGCACGTGCGTCGCGCTGCTCACCGCCCTGGCCGCGAGCGCGACCGCGGTCGCGCTCACCCCCACCGCCGCGGCGGCCGCCGTCACCTGGACGGTCACCGGGCCGTCCGGCGTGATCGCCGCACAGGTCACGCTGGACGGCGGCGTGCTCAGCTTCGGTGCGTCGAGCCGGGGCAGCGCCGTGCTGCTGCCCTCGCCCATCGGCATCGAGACCGCCGCCGCGGACCTCACCCGCAACCTGGTCTTCACCGCGCGCACCGACCAGACCGTCACCGAGTCCTACACGATGCCGACCGGCAAGAAGCGCAGCCGGCAGACCACCTACGCCCAGGCGACGCTGTCGTTCACGGGCACCGCCGGCGCCCGGCTCGACGTCGTGGTGCGCGTCTCCGACGCCGGGGCCGCCTACCGCTACGTCCTGCCGGGCAGCGGCCCGGTCACCGTACGCCGGGAGGCCTCGTCCTGGACTCTGCCCGCCTCGGCGCCGGCCTGGCTGGTCCCGCCGCACATCGAGGACCAGGGGGTCTGGTTCGAGACGACGGCCGGCGGCGCCGCGTCCGACAGCTACGGCGTGCCCGCCCTCTTCGACGTCGGCGGTGTCTTTGCCCTGCTCGCCGAGTCCGACCTGGACGGCCGGTACGCGTCGAGCGCGCTGTCGCACCAGGCCGGCTCCGGCGCCTACACCACCTCGATCACCGCCGCTCCGGTCACCGCCACCCTGCCGCTGGCGACACCGTGGCGCACGGCGGCGATCGGCGACCTGAGGACCGTCACCGAGTCGACCATCGTCGACGACCTGTCGGCCCCGGCCAGGTTCACCGACACCTCGTGGGTCAAGCCCGGCACGGTGGCCTGGTCCTGGCTGACCGAGCACGCGAGCCCCGGCGACGCCGCCCGGCAGCGGCAGTACGTCGACTTCGCCCAGCGCAACGGCTGGAGCTACGTCCTCATCGACGAGGGCTGGCAGTCGAGCTGGCTGCCGGGAGTGGTCAGCTACGCCCGGGACCGCGGGGTGGGGGTCATCGTCTGGTTCAACTCCGCCGCCCTGCAGACCGCCCAGCAGCGCGAGGCGTGGCTGCCGCTGGTCAAGAGCTGGGGCGTCGCGGGCGTGAAGATCGACTTCAGCTACCAGTTCACCCAGCCCACCCTGAAATGGTACGACGCCGTGCTCGCCCGCACCGCCGAGCTGAAGCTGATGGCCAACTTCCACGGCAGCGCCACCCCGCGCGGCATGCAGCGCACCTGGCCGCACGTGATGACGGCGGAGGCGGTCTTCGGCGCCGAGCAGCAGCAGAACCGGGCCGCGCTCAACACGATTCTCCCGTTCACCCGCAACGTCATCGCCAGCATGGACTTCACCCCGGTCACCTTCAGTGTCAACCGCGACACCACCGACGCCCACGAGCTGGCGACCGCCGTGGTCTTCGAGTCGGGCTGGCAGCACGACGCCGACAACCCGGCCGGCTACGAGGCCCGGCCCGAGGCGCTGCGTTTCCTCAACCAGCTCCCCGCGGCCTGGGACGAGACCCGGCTGCTCGGCGGCCGCCCCAACCGGGAGGCCTACGTCGCCCGGCGCAACGGCACGAGGTGGTATGTCGGCGGCATCTCCGCCCTCGCCGCGAAGACGTACCAGACGCCGCTCACCTTCCTCGGCACCGGCCAGTGGCTCGCCGAGACCGTCCGGGACGGCTCCGGCGGCCTGCTCCGCGAGCTCAGGGTCGTCACCAGCACGGCCACCCTCTCCGTGCCGCTGGCCACCCGGGGCGGCTTCGCCACCGTGCTCTGCCCGTACACGGCCGGGATGCTGAGCTGCGGCGCCGGCGATCCGGGCGGCATCCTCAAGGGCCAGGAGTCCGGCATCTGCGCCGACGTGCCCAACAACAGCCAGACCAACGGCACCGCCGTCACCCTGTTCGACTGCCACGGCGGCGCCAACCAGCGGTGGACGGTGAACCCGGCCGGGCAGCTGGTCGTCTACGGCACCAGGTGCCTGACCGCCGCCGGGACCACCGACGGCTCCGCCGTGCAGATCAACGACTGCGGCACGGCCACCACCCGGCAGTGGACGGTCGGCGGCGACGGCTCCGTCGTCAACGCGGCGTCCGGCAAGTGCCTCGACGCGTACGCCAACGGCACGGCCAACGGCACCGCCCTGATCGTCTGGACCTGCAACGGCGGCGCGAACCAGAAGTGGCACCGCAACAGCACCCCGGCCTCCCTCAAGGGCGTCGCGTCGGCCCGCTGCGTGGACGTGCCCAACAGCAACCAGGCCAACGGCACCCGGCCCGCGCTGTGGGACTGCCACCGCGCGACGAACCAGACCTGGACCTCGACCCCCGGCAACCAGCTGCGGGTGTTCGACGGCAAGTGCCTGGAGGCGGCCGGCGGCGCCACCGCGGACGGGACGGCGGTGCAGATCTTCGACTGCAACGGCTCGACCGCGCAGCAGTGGCGGGTCCGGTCCAACGGCTGGGTCGTCGGCGTCGGCTCGGGCAAGTGCCTGGACGCCTACGACAACGGCACCGCCAACGGCACCCAGCTGATCATCTGGCCCTGCGGACCCGGCACCAACCAGAAGTGGAACCGCACCTGAGCCCCACGGATCCGAAGACGCCCGCTGCGGAAGCTTCCGCAGCGGGCGCCGGTCGGAGTCCTCGTTCGGCTTGCAGGTCGAGCGAACCCGGCTCCTGCCGGATCCGCCTGCCTCAGTGACCGTGTCCCATGCCTCCCGCGCTGCTGTCCGCCCTGGCCGGCAGGAGCAGCGCAGTGATGATCACGGCAACGGACAGGACCACCCCGATGATGAACGCCAGGCGCATGCCGTCGAGGGTGGCGGCGGTGGCGGCGACACCCTCCGCTTCGAGCGAATCGGCTCGCGCGCTCATCACCGTGACCACGAGCGCGGTGCCGAACGCCGCTGCCACCTGCTGCAGCGTGCCCAGGATCGAGCTGCCGTGTGCGTAGAGCGGCGGCGGCACCGCGCCGAGCCCCAGGGTGAACACCGGCGTGAAGGTCGCGGCCAGACCCACCATCAGCAGCGCGTGCAGCGCGAGGAGCTGCCAGTACGGCATGGTCATCGAGACCTGGGTGAAGCCGGCGAGCGCGACGGTGATGGCGATCGCGCCGGGGATGACCAGCACCCGGCCGCCGAACCTGTCGAACAGGCGGCCCACGGTCGGCCCGAGCAGGCCCATGGCGAGGCTGCCGGGCATGACGAGCAGCCCGGCCTGCAGTGCGCTGAGCTCGCGGATGTTCTGCAGGTAGAGCGGCAGCAGGATCATCGAGCCGAGCATCGCCATGAAGGCGACCGACATCAGGATGAGCGCGACCGTGTACGTGCGGTGCTTGAGCGTCCGCAGGTCCATGAGCGGCGATCCGTGCTTCGCCAGCGAGAGCTGGCGCAGGACGAAGACGGCGATGGCGACCAGCCCGGCCGCGACGATCCCGGCGGCCAGGCCGGTGTCGGTGCCCTGGAACCGGCTGAGCCCGTAGACCAGGCCGCCGAAGCCGAGGGCGGCCAGCGCCACGCTGAACCAGTCGATGGTGCTGACCTCGGGCTCGCCGACGTTCTTGAGCTGCTTCATGCCGCCCCAGGTGATCAGGGCGGCGATGGGGAGCACCACGGCGAACAGCAGGCGCCAGGACCCGAAGTTGAGGATCACTCCGGACAGCGCCGGGCCCATCGCGGGGGCGACCGAGATGGCCAGGGTGACGTTGCCCATCACCTTGCCCCGGTCGTGCTCGGGCACCACGTGCATCAGCGTGGTCATCAGCAGCGGCATCATGACGGCCGTGCCCGACGCCTGGATGATGCGGGCGCCCAGGAGCATCTCGAAGCTCGGCGCGACGATCGCCGACGCGGTGCCGAGCAGGAACAGGCCCATCGCCGTGGCGTACGCGCCGCGGGTGGACACGCGCTGCAGGAACCACCCGGTGATCGGGATCACGGCCGCCATGGTCAGCATGAAGGCGGTCGAAAGCCATTGCGCGGTCTGCTCGGTGATCTTCAACGCGTCCATCAGGTTCGGGATCGCATTGATCATGATGGTCTCGTTGAGGATCACGATGAACGTGGCCAGCACGAGCAGCCGGATCACGGGCGGGGTGCGACCTGAGCCGGTGGTCGCGGACTTGGCGGGTGAGTCGAGCAGCTGGCTGGGCACGATACCTCGATCAGGGTTGGGGGAGAGCGGGCGGTCATGCCCGGTGGTCCTACCGGCAGTCGTCGTCATACCAAGACTGACCGGCGGCACCGACAAAACTCATCGCAGGTACCCACACTGCAGCAATTTCCCTCGAACGACATCCCGTTTTCACCGCGTGACGACACCCGTCCGAGTGACGACCCCGACGCCCAGGGCCTGTTGACGGCAATCCTCCTTCGATTAGTACACTTGTTCTAATCGATCATATGGAGGTGGCATGGAGTTCGGACTCCTGGGCGAGTTCACGATCGACGGCACGCCGGCGGCCACCGTCGCCGACCGGCCGCAGCGGCGGGCACTGCTGGTCTACCTCCTGCTGCACGCCAACCACTCCGTCGGCTACCCCGAGCTGATCGAGGCGCTGTGGGGGCAGCGCCCGCCTCGCACGGCGCGCGCGCAGCTGCACACCATGACCTCCGCGCTGCGCCGCCTCCCGGTGATCGGCGCGGCCCTGTCCACCCGCGACCACGGCTACCAGCTCGACCTGCCGGCCGACCACGTCGACGTGGCACGCTTCCGCCGCCTCGTCGTCCAGGCACGCTCCGCAGCGGCCGAGGGCGACACGCAGGCCGCCGCGCAGCAGCTGCGGGCCGCGCTCGGCCTCTGGCGCGGACCGGCCCTGGCGGGGGTGAACGCCCCCTTCGCCGAGCACATCCGAGTTCGGCTGGCCGACGAGCGCGTGGCCGCGTACGAGCAGCTCGCGGTCGTGGAGCTGGCGCTGGGCCGGCACCGGCAGCTCGTCGGGCCGCTCACCGAGCTCGCGCGGACCTGTCCCGAGCGGGAGGAGATCGCCCGGTGCCTGATGGAGGCGCTGTACCGGTGCGGCCGGTCCCGGGAGGCGCTGGCGGTGGGCGCCCGGCTGCGCCGGCTGCTGTCCCGCGAGTACGGCCTGGCGCCCACCCCCGAGCTGCAGGCGCTGGAGCAGCGGATCCGCACGAGCACGCCGGTGGGCGCCGAGCCGGCCCCGTCCCGGACCCCCGCCCAGATCCCGCCCGCGGTGCACGGGTTCGTCGGCCGTGACGACGAGCTGCGGGCGCTGGAGAAGCTGCGCGACGACGCCGACAGCGGCGCGATCGCCGTCGTCGCCGGCCCGGCCGGGGTGGGCAAGACCGCGCTGGCGATCCAGTGGGCGCAGGCGACCCGCGAGCACTTCCCGGACGGGCAGGTCTACGTCCGGCTGCGGGGCCACGCCGACACCGCCGCGACCGAACCCGCCGCGGCGCTGCGCCGGATGCTGTCGGCGCTCGGCCGGCCCGCCGCCGCTCCCGCACCCGGCGCGGATCCCGCCGAGCAGCTGGAGGCGCTGTCGGCCACGCTCCGGTCGGCCGCCGCGCAGCGCCGGGTGCTGTTCGTGCTCGACGACGCGGCATCGGCGGCCCAGGTGCTGCCGCTGCTGCCCGGCGTGCCCGGCTGCGTCACGGTCATCACCAGCCGGGTCCGGCTGCGCGCCGTGCTGGTCTACACCGGCGCCGTCCCGATCGACGTCGAGCCGCTGCCCGAGCCGGACGCGCTGCGGCTGCTGGGACGGGCGGCCGGCACGCAGCGCGTCGGCCAGGAGCCGCAGGCCGCCACCGAGCTGGCGCGGCTGTGTGCCGGGCTGCCGCTCGCGCTGCGGATCGCCGGCGCCCGGCTGATCGGCCGGCCCCGCGGTGCCGTCGCGGAGCTGGCGCGTGAGCTGGCCGACGCCGACCGAAGGCTGTCCGGCCTGACGCTGTCCGGGGAGCAGGTCGGGTTGGGACGCGCCTTCGAGCAGTCGTACCGGTGCCTGACGGGCGAGCAGGCCGACGTGTTCCGCGGCCTGGGCCCCATCGCCGAGCGGGCCGGTGAGGCCGGGGCCACGACCGAACACATCGCCGTGCAGCTGGGCCGGCCGCCGGAGCGCGTACGTTCGGCACTGCGGTCGCTGGCCGCCCGCCACCTGGTGATCGAGTGCCGGCCCGACCGCTACACGATGCACGAGCTGCTGCGCCTGTACGCCCGGCAGCAGCCGGCCCCGGCACCCCACGGCCGGGCGGTGGAGCCGCAGCCGGTGCTCAGCGCAGCGCGGCCAGGTCGTCCCACCGGGTGACCAGCACCCCGACCAACGCTCCGATCCCGACCGCCAGCACCGCCCCGCCCCGGCCCGGCGCACCGGCCGCGCCCGCGGCGCAGACCAGGCCGATCGCCGCCACTCCCAGCAGCAGCACGTTGCGCGCCACGAACGACCCGGTCGTGCCCCGCCCGGCAGCACCGAAGCAGTGGCAGGCCCCGGCGTCGCCCGACCGGACGGTCGCGACCGTGAACACCGCGAGGACACCCAGCGCCGCGGCAAGCCCCGGCACTGCCCCACCGGGCGCGGCCAGCAGCACCACCAGGGCCGACTCCACGGCGACCACCGCGTACGCCACCGGCCCGCGCCAGCCGGCCCCGACGCGGTAGGCGCCGATGCTGTCGACGAACTCCCGACGGCGGCGACCGGTCGCGACCTTGCCGACCAGCGCGACCGCGAACACGACGCCCAGCACGGCACGGGCTACCAGCACTGCGTGGCTCACGGCGCGGCCCTCCGGGTGACGGGCCGGACCACGACCCCGAGCAGGTCGGCCCGCGCGAGGACACCCAGCTGCGCCGACCCCAGGCTGCGCGGGTTGTCACCGGCGACGGTGAACTGCTCCCCCTCCACCTCGGTCACCCGCTTGACCAGCCACGGCGGGTCACTGCGATGGCGGCGGACAGCGGCGAAGACCACGACCTGACCGGCCCGGATCCGGCGTGAGCGGCGCACCAGCACCCGCTCGCCGTCACGCAGCGTCGGGCTCATGCTGTCACCCCGCACCGTCACCAGCACGAAAGCCGCCCTGACCAGCACCGCGGCCGTGCCCAGAGCCGCCCCGCAGGCGGCCGCCACGACGAAGCTCATCGGCTGGCCTCCAGCTGGAACCCGGCCGCCTGCGCCGTGAACAGCTCGGCGTAGATCCCGTGTGCGGCCATCAGCGAAGCATGACCACCGCGCTCGGCGACGATGCCGTCGGCCAGCACCACGATCTCGTCCGCGCCGCGCAGCGCGGCCATCCGGTGCGAGACCAGCAGGCTGGCCCGCCCCTGCCGCAGCCGGCCGAGCTGCCGGTGGATCCGCTGCTCGGCCAGCGCGTCCAGGCCCGAGCTCGGCTCGTCGAGGATCAGCAGGTCGGCCCCGGCCCGCATCAGCGAACGGGCCAGCGCCAGCCGCTGCCACTGCCCTCCCGACAGCAGCACCCCGCGCTCCTCCCCATCGGCGAACGACCGGCTCAGCAGCGTGTCGTAGCCGCGAGGCAGGGCCCGTACCACCTCGTCGACCTCCGCCCGGACCGCGGCCCGCTCGATCCGCGGCCGGTCCGACAGCCGCTCGACGTCACCGAACCCGATGTTGTCGGCGGCGCTGAGCTCGTAGGTCATGTAGTCCTGGAACGTCGCGCCGATGCGGGCCCGCAGGCTGGCCAGCGTGACGTCGCGAATGTCCACCCCGTCCCAGGTGATGCTGCCGCGCTGCGGGTCGTAGAACCGGCACAGCAGCTTCACCAGCGTGCTCTTGCCGGCGCCGTTGAGGCCCACCACCCCCAGGCTGCGGCCGTGCTCGATGGTGAGGCTCACCCCGCGCAGGATCCACGGCCCGTCCGGGCCGTAGCGGAACCACACGTCGCGCAGCTCGATCGCCTGGCGCAGCGGCCCCAGCTCCCGGTCCCCCTCCGCCAGGTCGGCCGGGCCCACCAGCAGCGCGTCGAAGTGCCGGAACAGCCGCAGCGACTCGCTGACCCGGCCGAGCTGGAAGACGACGCTGCGCACGGCGGCCTGCACGCCCGCCACCGCCGCCAGGTAGAGCGTCATGTCGCCGAGCGAGATGCGGCCGCGATACACCCCCAGCACCACGAACACGGTCACCCCGGCCGTGACCACGGTGGCCAGCACCGCCAGCCAGGCCTGCGCCACCGTACCGCGCCGCTCGACCGCGTACCGGACGCCGGACGTGTCCCGCAGCAACGCCATCGCGCGGCCGTGCAGCAGGCTGCCCGTCCCGTACAGGCGCAGCTCCTTGGCCGCCCGCAGGTCGGTGAGCAGCGAACGGTAGAAGAACTGCCGCCGCTGCGGACCGGCCACGCTCTCGGTCGCGGTCGCCGAGCGGCGGGCCAGCCACAGATGGGTGAGCAACGCCGGCGCCTCGGCGACCAGCAGCGCCAGCCCGAGCGGCGGCCACATCGCCAGCAGCACCGCGACGAACCCGAGCACCGACACGACACCCACCACGGCGTCGGCCATACCGTCGATGATGTCGGTCGGCGCCGAGGCGGCGGCCTCGTCGGCCAGCCGCAGCCGGTCCTGCACCTCCGGATCCTCGAACGGTCCCAGCCCGCCGATCGCGTTGACCCTGGTGTAGAGCAGATCCTGCGAGCGCAGCAGCAGCCCGCGCTGCGCCGCACCGGCGGCCAGCTGGCGCAGCAGCGCGGCCACGGCCAGCGCGCCCCCGCCGAGCCCGGTGGCCACCGCCAGACCGACCACCGTCTCAGCGGCGACCGCGGTCGGTGCCACCAGCGCGTCGATGAGCAGTTTGGAGAGGTACGCGAGCGCGGCCGGCCCGGCGCCGACCAGCAGCGCCAGCACCAGCGAGACGCTGACGGCCACGGGCGCCGACCGCCAGCCGAGAGCGAGCGCCCGCCGCGCCGGCCCTGTCCGGCTCACGGGCCCACCCGCCCCGCCCCGGCGAGCGGCCGCGCGCCCAGCTCGTCCAGGTCATGCGACGCGGCGCGGATCACGCCGTCGCGGACCTCCAGCAGCGTCGGGTATCCGTTGATGCCGCCGAACGCCCTCAGCACCGGGTCGCCCCCGTCGACGACGGCCACCCGGCCGGTGCCCGACAGGCCCGTGACCATCGGTCGAGCAGCCGGATCACCGGCGTCGGCGACCACGAACCACAGCCGGTCGCCGGGCGGCAGGTCGTGCTCGCCCGCCGCGATCCGGGCGATCGTCGACTTGCACGGCGCGCAGGACGCGCTGAAGAAGCCGACGACCGCGGTCGTGGGCAGGTCGGCGCGGCGCAGCACGGCGTCATCGCCGGTGGCGGCGAAGTCGCCCACCGCCGTACCGACGACAGGTAGATGCCGGTCCTCGGCCGCACCAAGCGGCGCGGACCGGAGCTTGCGGATGATGGCCAGGCAGAGCACCAGATTGAGCACGGTGGCCACCGACAGCACGGCCACCACGCCCCACAGCGAAGCGAGCACGGATCCTCCTCAGGGAAAACAGGAGGGCGGGCATCCGTGGACGCCCGCCCCTCTACGGCCGGTCAGCGTCCGGTGATCAGCAGACGGCCTGCGTCCGCTGGTAGCGGGCGAAGATGCCGGTGCTCAGGCAGTTGCCGTAGCAGTTGTACTTCGCCGTGCAGTACTTCTGGTACCAGCGGCCGTCGCTGCCGCAGTAGCCGCCGCTGCACGGGACGGTGCCGCAGCTCTGGCCGTGCTCGGGGATACAGGCGCCGGCCTCGGTCGTGCGCAGCAGCGCACCGAGCATCCGGTCGCCCAGGCCGGTGATGACTCGCGTCATGTTGCCTCCTGTCGACTGTGGCGTGGGGTCTCCACGCGCTACGTCGATGGTCGGCTCGCCTGCTCCGCGTCTGCTCCTCAAGCGCTACGCGGCAGCTATCCGCGCAGGTGTGGCGGTCGCCTGCCGACGACGCGGACGTACGCGGCACCGCGTGCACGTCCGCCAGTCCGCCGCCGCGCACAGACCTACCCGGCTCCTTCCCCGGCCCGGCACCGGCCCGCCCGTGCTCGTCAGTCGGCGAGTGCGGTGACCACGATGTTGTCGCGGTAGCGTCGGGTGTTCGGGTTGAACGGCCCGCCGCAGGTGATCAGCACGAGTCGCGGATGGCCGTCTCGGACGAAGTAGTCGTGCCATTCGAGGCCGGCCTTATGCCGTTGCTCGACGGCGGCGATCCTGAAGCGGCGGACCGTCCCCTCCGGGGCGGTCAGTTCCACGAGGTCGCCGACCTTGACTTTGCGCAGGCCGAACAGGGCGCCGCCGCCCTGAGCCGCGCTGTCGACGTGGCCGGCCAGGACTATCGCTCCGGTGCCGGCGTCCCAGCCCGGCCCGTGCTCGTACCAGCCGACCCGGCCGACATCCTGCGGGACGGCGAACCGTCCGGTCGCCGCGTCGATGCCGACCGGGTCGACCGGTGCGGCTACGCCCAGCGCTGGAATGCGGACCGCGACCGGAGGCACGGACGCGTGTCGGGCCGGCAGCGCCCCACTGACGATGCGAACGTCGCGGACCGGCGCAGCGACGACGGCCTCGACGGCAGGCGGTGACCCGGCGGCGATCTGCTGCTGTGGAGCGGTCGCCGCTCCGGTGACCACCAGCGCCGCGCCTGCCGTCAGCAACGCCACGGACCGGCGACGCGCCCCGGACACATTCCGGGGCGCGTCGAGGATGCTGCTCATCGGCGGGTGGCGGCGAGCTTCACTCCACCGGCGACCAGTAGCAGCAGGCCCAGCGAGGCGGCGAGCGCCCACCCGGCCGTGGGGCGGTCGGCGGCCAGTCCCCCGTCGCCGGCGTCGACGCCCTTGGGCGCGGTGTGCGAGCCGGTCAGCACCTGCGCCACCACGGCGAGGGTCTTGGCCTGGGCTGATCCGATGGCGTAGACGACGGTGACGCTGCCCTCGGCGAGGTTGAGGTCGGTGGCGGGGATCGCGACGGTCGAGGTGCCGGCCAGGACGACATCGGCGCTGACGGTGCCGGCGTCGACCTCCAGTTCGGCCTGGTGGGGATTGGTCAGGCCGGAGATCACCGGGGTTCCGGCGGCGCGGACGTCGACGGCGGGCGCTGCCGCGGTGTGGCGCACCACCAGCCGGGCCTTGCCCGCGGGGACGGCGCTGACGTCGTTGACGAACGGTGTGATCGTCGGCTTGTCGTCGGTGTTCAGGTGGGCCACGATGCTGAGGTTGGCACCGCCGGGCACCGCGGCGTCCGGCACGGACAGGATGGCACTGCTCACCGGCTCGCCGGGTTTGGTGATGTCGATGTCGTAGGTGCCTTCGGGCAGGGTCAGCGGTCCGGCGACCTGTCCGGGCTGGAAGCCGCGCAGGGTGATGGCGCCGTTGACGTACACGTCGACCGGGGTCGCCGGGATGCCGTGCACCACGTACACCTCTGAGGACGCCGCCCAGGCGGGTGACCCGGTGGCCAGTGTCGTCATCGTGGTGACGGCAGTCGCCGCGGCGGCAGCCGCCAACGCGCGTCGGACGGGCATGGTGAGCATCAGCGGTACCTCCGGTCAGGATCGGTGGTGCTCAGCCGCAGTCACGACGACGGCCGGGCACTCCCGACGAGATGAGCAACGTTCACTATCTTCTCCACCTTCTGCGGTTTTAGCGGCTTATTACCCAAATAGGTCATTGTGCTGACTGCAGCGGCCACGAACCAGCGAAGCTCAGGGCCTACGGGCCACGCCGAGAGGCTGGCCAGCAGCAGAGACCTCGAGCGGACGGCCGTCCGCAGCGGCGGCGATGACTCCGTCCGCGCCTGGCACCAACGCGGCCCGGCGCATCGCCCACCAGGCACCGTCACATGACCAGCCAGACGGGCCGGTCTTCGCCCCGGCGGAAGTACGGATGCCTTCCCGGCCGGTCGGACACAATGGCAACATGACCATTATCAAGATCAATGCCATCACCGTACCGGCTGACAGCGGTGACGAGCTGGCGCGCCGCTTCGCCGCGCGAGCCGGCGCCGTCGATGATCAGGACGGATTCGAAGGCTTCGAGTTGCTCCGCCCGAACGACGAGCGGACCACGTGGCTCGTCATCACCCGTTGGCGCGACGAGGAGGCATTCCAGGCATGGGTCAGTTCGCCCGCGTTCGCACACGGCCACCGTCCGGCCGCCGAGCGCGCGGGTGAAGCGGCACCGCCACCAGTCGGGGTACACAGCGAGGTCTGGTCATACGTTCCCGCCGGCGGGTCGGGCCCGGCACGACCATGACCTAGGCGCGGTGCGGCACTTCAGCGCCGCCTCGATCCCTGGCAGCCACGTTCGGCAAACCCCGACCCCGGCGCAGGCGCACCGGATCGACTTGAATGCCGAACAGGCTTTGACCCCTCAGTCAGAGTGGTAGGCCGCACGGACGTGGTCCGCAGACGCGGCGGGGCGACAGCGCACCCTGACGCCGCTGAATTCTGGCGCCCCGTGTTGCGGCGGGCATCGACGCATCACCCGGTTCGCCTGGCGCCCATCGGATCCGCCAAGGTCCTCCACAGATCCTGCACCGCTCCCGGCGGGTGGCCCGCTAACTTGCTGCGTGGAAGCCGATCTGGAGGATGGACATGGCAGCTCAGGAACCGCCGTTTCCGGCCTGCTTCGCATGCTGCCCCGGCGGCATGTGCTGCGGCGGGGGCGGGGACGACCTCGCCGCCTGGGCACACCTGCCCGAGGTGATGCTGCGGGCGGTGACAGGGCTGTTCACGGCCGTGCCGGCCGACGAGCCGCGGCTCGGGATCGCCGCCCGGCTGGCCGAGAACCTGATCCGGGAGTACCAGCGCCGGATCTCCGCGCGCACCGCCGCCCGCTGCCGGTTCAGCCCCAGTTGCAGCGCGTTCGGCCTGGAGGCGGTGCGCCGCCACGGCGCTTGGACGGGTATCCGGCTGATCCTGCAGCGCCTGTCGCGCTGCCGGACCACCGTCGCCCACGGCACCGCCGACCCGGTGCCCGCGGCAGCCTGAGCGGCAGGGTGATCCCGCGCCCTGCCGGTCGGTCACCGGGCCGTTCGCCGCGAATGGCCTGAGGCCGGGGGTGCCGCCGACGGGTTGACATGCCCACTGCCCGTGCCCAGCATGGTCGGATGCCTCGCTGGAAGCGCCCGTATCGCGACTGGCGAGCGTTCGCCTTCTACGCGATGTTGATCGTGGTAGTGGCGTTCGCGATCTACGACGCGGTCACCTCCGGGCTCCCCTGGCCGTCTCGGTGGATTCTGCCGCTGGCCGCCGCCGTGTTCGGCGTCGTCCTCTGGCGGATCGCGCGGGAGGGAATCTATGTCTCCACCGACGGCGTCCGAGTCCAGGGCGTCATCCTCAGCACCACCGTCCGCTGGGCCGAGATCCGCAGGATCGATGCCGGGGGAGATCGTGTCGGATACGGACCGACGATCTGCCTGCACACCGTGGACGGCCGAGTCGTCAGATCCACGGTTCAGCCGATGAACGCTGTCACAGGCGAGGCGCCGATGCTCCCGGAGCGAATCTATCTGGGGCTGGTCGATCGACTACGGGAGCTGCACCGCCTGGCCGTCACGGACAAGTCGGCGGTCACCACTTCAGCCCACGAGGACAACTAGCTCAACCGCGGCCGTGCCGCGAACCGTCGGCTCGGAAAGTCCGATCTTCCGGGGATCGGAGCACTGCGGATGACCCATGGTGGTCGGCGACGGTCTACTTCCAGGGGACAGCATGGACTCCACCGAGCGGTAGGCGGCGACGGGTCACCTGGGGTGCCGGTCTCCGACGCAATGGTTCGACGTCGCATGATCCGCGCGCTCGCTTCCTATGGTGCGGTTTTCACGTCCGCACCGACCGCGACCGTCCGCGCGGCCGGGGTCGACCAGGCGCGCAACATCGCCGAACGCGGTCGGCGACCTACCTACTGACCAGGGGGATACGGAGTACGTTTCGACACCGGGCACGCGTCCCCAGAGTCGGCACAAGGTCCTGCGGACGCCATAGGTGACCTGCGCCCCTGCCACCTGTCCGGCTCAGCTCGTCGCGCGGGTGCGCCGCGCGACGACGTAGCGGCGAATCTTCTCTGAGGTTCCGCAATCGTCCATGCTGCACCAGCGGCGGCTGCGGTTCTTGCTCTCGTCGTTGAAGAGGAAGCGACAGCCTCCGCATCCCTTGATCCGGTCGAGTGCACCGGTGGTGAGAAGCTGGACCGCCGCGTGCACCACCGGCCGCAGCGGCCGGTGGTGCGTCCGGTCATCCCGCCAGGTCCATCCGAACGTGGTTCCCCGATCGAGCCGTGCGTGACCGAGCGCGTCGGCTTCGTCGTCTCGCAGCCGGTCCAGCACGGACGTGCTCGGGCTTTGCCCGGCAGCCACTGCCCGGAACACCTCGTCGAGATCGTCGCGGCTGCGCAGCGCTCGCGCGAGGGCGGCGTGCGCGCCATCCGGATCGTCGCGGGACAGCCGGTGCAACGCCTTGGCCTCCGGCTCGGTGAGAGCGCCCGCGTACACGGCCCAGTCGACCAGTTCCGGGTAGCCGGTCAGCACGTCGTCGTCCGGGGACCCGACGGGCGGGCCGGAGCGGGTGTTGATGAAGTCCAGGGCGAGGTTGCCGCCGACCAGGCGCATCCGCGTCACTCCCGCAAGTGTTTCCATCGAAACCTACTTTACCAGTTGACCCACATCGAAGAGGGTCGTTAACATGTTTCCATCATAAGTTCTTTAGCCGGTAACGACGGGAGAGCCTGATGAGACACGGGCGGGCAGTGGGAGCGCTGATCGGCTTGTCCGCAGGGACGTTCCTCTACACCACCGCCGAGGCGCTGCCGGTCGGGCTGCTGCTCCCGATGGCCGCGGACCTGGCAGCCTCCCCGTCGCAGGTGGGCATGCTCATCACCGCCTACGGCGCGGTGGTGATGGTCGCCTCGGTCCCGCTGACAGCGCTGGTCCGCCGCGTCCCGCGCCGACGGCTGCTGGCGGCGCTCCTGGCCGGCTTCGTCGCCGGCAACGCCGTCACCGTGCTCGCGAGCACCTTCACGCCGCTACTGGCGGCAAGGATGGTCACGGCGACGACCCATGCGCTGTTCTGGGCGGCAGTGGTGCCGGCCGCCGCCGAGCTGTTCCGACCCGCAATGCGCGGGCGCGTGGTCGCGGTCGTCTTCGCCGGTGGCACCGTCGCGTTGGCCCTGGGCGTGCCCGCGGGCACCTGGCTGGGCGAGCGCGCCGGGTGGCGGGCCTCGTTCCTCGCGGTGGCCGGGCTCGGCGCCGTCGTGCTCGTCGTGGTGGCCACCCTGCTGCCCTCGACAGGTCCCGAACAGGGACATGCCGCCAGGGGCGCGACGCCCGACCTGCGCCGCTTCTGGCTGCTGGTGGCGGTGGCCGTGCTGGCGACCGCCGGCGCCATCGTCGCCTACACCTATGTCGCGCTCTTCGCCACCGAGGTCAGCGGGTTCTCCGCCCCGTCGGTCGGGGCCATCCTGTTGGCGCGTGGCATCGCCAGCGTGCTCGGCATCCTCGCCATCGGCGCGGTACTGGACCGGGGCCCGTGGCCCGCACTGGTCGCGACCGTCGCGCTCCAGTCGGCGGCGCTGCTGGGGCTGTACACCTTCGGCCATCGGCCCGCGGTGTCCGTCGCCCTGATCGCGCTGGCCGGACTGGCGTTCGCCGCGTTCACCGCGGCGCTCGGCGGCCTCGTGCTGCAGGTCGCGCCTGGCCGCTCCGACCTCGCCGCCGCCACGGTCTCCGCCGCGGTCAACGTCGGCATCACCGCCGGCGCCTTCGTCGGCGGCCTCACACTGCCAAGCCACGGCGTGCGCAGCACCGTACTGATCGGCGCCCTGCTCGGCGGCGCAGCTCTGGTGCTGGCCGTGGGCGAACGACTCATCCCGCCGACATTCCGCAAGACACAAGATGGTCCGTCGACCGGCGGGTGTGTCAGGGTCTCGTCGTCGAACGGTGCCGGGCGGGAAGCACCGGCCCTCACGGCCAGGACGGATCTGACCGCGACAGCAGCGATGGTGGCGCCGAGCGGGAAGTGATCAGCCACCTCGGCAACCAGAAGGCCCAGGCGACAGTCTGGACCCGCTCGATCTGGTCCACGAAGACCAGGCCGTCACCGACGCACCAGGTCAGCGGCGGGCGCGCTGCACGAGTCCGACCGCCGCGTCCACAGCAGGAAGCCGAGCAGTGTGATCCCCAGCAGCGGCAGCGCCCAGCCGATCGCGGCGACGGCCGGGACACCGAGGACCAGCAGCGGCCGGGGGCAGCTGCCGCCACGTGCCCCGGGCCGGAGCCCGGCCGAACGCCGCCGCCCGGTCCGCCCTCCTCGGGCGGCGCTGCCACCACATCCGGTAACCCCACACGATGACCACCACCAGTCCCGACGCGACGGCGGCGAGCACCAGCTGGATGGCGGCTCCGGACAGCACACCCGTGTTGGCCTGGACACCGAGCCTGCTGAGCTTCGCCAGCACCGGGTAGTCCGCCCAGCGGCTGCGGGAGGTCACCTCACCCGCTGCCGCGTCGACCGCGACGCTGTCGTAACGCACCGGCCAGGAGTCGTCGTCCTGGGCCACCGTCCAGGCACTGTCTGCGCCGTCGGTTGCCAGAGAGCTGACGTGCAACTATCGGTGGACCATACCCGGCACAATCCGAACCGCATTCCAGCAGCTCATGGGCCCGCTGTAATCGTTACTGCCGCACGAACCCGGCATGCGTAGACGTCGATGCCTGGCCTTGCCGGCCCGATCCCAACCCGCCGCGCGCCTGTCGGGCACGATCACACTGGAGTAACCGGCAGAATATTCACTTTTCCGCTATAGCCGATTCCACCATCGGTTGTAGCGCCCAGCCGTCTTCGCACAGCGAATCCGAAGACCCGCCGACAGCCCTCCCCCTGCCGGCGCACCGGCCGGGCCCGGCGCCCGAAGGCGCAGGTCGGGTTAGCCTTTGAGCCGTCTCCTCGGCGGGAGCAGCCGACGAAGTCGACTCTCGGGCTCCGAGGTGCGTGAGTTCGGTGTCGTCTTCGGTTCCCCCAACGAGCCCCCTGCTGCCGATGTGTTCGTTGGAGCCGCCGTTCGGTTCACCGTTTGGCAGTCTGCGCGTGCGCGATGCCGACAACGTGCCAGCGGCGATCTGAACCTGCCGGGTTCCGTGATGATCGACGCACGTCCAGTAGAGGCCGCCGGCGGTGCGAACGGCGACGCTGCGGAACGGTGTGGACGTCGAGCGCGGGCGACGGCGCGGGCACTTGACTGGAGCTGGGCAGTCCCGATTGAACATTGACACATTTCATTACTCCAGTGATAGTAAGTGCAACACTGCTCCCATCGGGTCTCTGGCCCTATGGCCGGCGTAGCCGCGAGATCGACCTCTTCACTTCACCCCGTTGCCGGCCAGCTCGGCCTGAGCCAGACTGCACGCCGACCGCCGTCGCAGCCGTCCATGCGTCATACCCGAGGAAGCGCCCCACCGGCACGCCCTTGGAGGGTGGAATGAGAAAACGAACAACGGTCAGCGCTGGGCTGGCGGCAGTCGTCATCGCAGCCACGACCGCGATCATGGCATTCGGTCCGACCTCGGCACATGCCGCGGTCGGCGGATCCGGCCCGTACCCGGCCGACTACGAGACCTCGAGCACCCTGCCCAACCACACCATCTACCGCCCGCAGACCCTGCCGAGCGAACGCATGCCCGTGTTCGTCTGGGGAAATGGCGGCTGCTCCGGTAACGGCCTGGACCAGCAGAACTTCCTGCGCGAGATCGCCTCGCACGGCTTCCTGGCCATCGCCAACGGCGCTCCCGGTGGATCGGGCAGCACCAACTCGTCGATGCACACGGCGTCCATGGATTGGGTCGTGTCGGAGAACAGTCGGCAGAGCAGCAAGTACTACGGAAAGATCGACATCTCGAAGATCGCGGTGGCCGGCTTCTCGTGCGGCGGGCTGGAGGCGTACGCCGTCGACAACGACCCACGGGTCACCACCGTCGCCATCTTCAGCAGCGGTTTGCTCAACGACGCCGATGACTACCAGCTGCGGCGACTGACCGTGCCGATCGCCTATTTCATCGGCGGACCCAGCGACATCGCCTACGGCAACGCCATGGACGACTGGGGCAAGTTGCCGTCCGGCCTGCCCGCGTTCATGGGCAATCTCAACGTCGGACACGGTGGTACCTACGGCCAGACCAACGGCGGCGAGTTCGGCCGCGTCGCGGTGCTCTACCTCAAGTGGCGCCTGAAGGGCGACATTGCCGCCGGCACCAACTTCGTCGGCTCCAACTGCGGGCTGTGCGGTACCCAGTGGCAGGTGCTACAGAAGAACCTCACCCTCGGCCCCCCGCCGAGCAGCCCGCCGCCGAGCAGCCCGCCACCTGGCTCCACCGGTCCACTCCGCGGCGTCGCATCGAACCGATGCCTGGATGTCAACGGGCGCAGTCAATCCGACGGGGCGCTCACCCAGATCTGGGACTGCAATGGCGGCACCAACCAGACCTGGACGGCGACATCCAGCAACCAGCTGACTGTCTACGGCAACAAGTGCCTCGATGCCGCGGGCACCGCCCCCGGGACCCGGCTCCAGATCTGGACCTGTCACGGCGGAGCCAACCAGCAGTGGCGGCTCAACTCCGACGGCACCATCACCGGCGTTCAATCCGGCCTCTGCCTGGACGTGACCGGCGCGGGCACCGGCAACGGCACGGCCGTGGTGCTGTGGACATGCCACGGCGGCAGCAATCAGCGCTGGACTCGATCCTGACCCGCAACTGAGCGCACGAGTCGGCAACAACAAAATCCGGGGGTGGGAATCCCATAAGGGATACCCACCCCACCGATCGCGGACGAGCGCAGCGGCCCCACCGGTTCGCGCCGGACCAATCGGGCTTTACGCCACTACCGCCATCTATCGACATCGCAGAACGAACGAAGTCCCAGCTCATCGAGCTGGGACTTCGCAATGGCCAAATGTCCGCACTTTATGTGTGGACCATACGTCGCAGAATCCGAACCGCATTCGGGCTGTTCAGGGTCCGGCCCTGACCGTTGCGGCGGTGCGGACGCGCCGAGAGTAGCCGCATCAGGCCACGCGGCGGCCGCCCGGCGGTTGCCACGCGTGCAGTCTTGGCGATCAGAGCTGGTCGAGAAGGTCGACGAGCGGCAGCGATCGCGTCCGGCACCCCGCATGTGGTGCTCGCACACGGAGCGGACCGCCCGGACAACGCCCGCCGGCTGCACGCCCTCGGACTTGCCGAGTGGCTGCCCGCGGCACGGTGGCAGGTCGACGCGGTAGCCGAGCTCATCATCCGCGTGCTGACCGAACCGGCATACCGCGACCGAGCGTACACATTGGCGACCACATGGACCCGGACCGGACTGCCGCCGAGGCATGCATCCACCTCGTGGCACTGCTCGGCCGGCAGGTCCACGGGACCTGATCGGGCTGCGGTGGGGTGGCCCACATCTTCCGGTGACCGCTGGCGCGCCGCTTCGGACCATCGGGCCCGACGTATCGGTGCAAGGGTCACCGGCCGGACGGGCCGCGCCGCGACAACGCGGCACGGCAGACCGAAACAGTCCGAAACTTTCGGAATCCCCAGGCCGTGCGTCGCCCCACTTTTTCGGGCTCGATATGGACATATCGACGTCTGCCCAACACGACCGACCCCACGCCACTTCGATCTGTGGAACGTCCCGCTGGTCCAGCCAACCCGGGAATGATTTCCGAAATGTTTCCGGAAGTTGTTGACAGTGCGACAAGGTGGGATCCATATTGGTGCGATCGACAAACATCACTGACGGTCCGGGCCAGCCGCGGCCCGGCACTCCGGTCGTCGAACGCATGGCGACTGGCCCCACCACCGCGTGGTACGGCCCACGCACGGTGGCCCGACACCACGGCCACCGACAGTCCTCCCGGGTCGTATCACCCTGTCACACCTTTTCGCCAGCCTTCACGAGGAAGGAAGCACGCACATGCACGAGGCACCCATCCAACGGAAGAGCCGCAGAGGCGGCCGCCTCAGAATGCTCATCGGCGGCGCCTGCGCCGTCGTGGCGGCCGTCGCCAGCACGTTGATGGCCACCAACGCGTACGCTGAGGCCGACCGGCAGGTCTGCTCGAACACCACCGGCACGCACAACGGGTTCTACTTCTCGTTCTGGAAAGACAGTGGCGACGCCTGCATGGTGCTGCGCGAGAACGGCCGCTACTCCAGCTCCTGGAGCAGGAGCACCAACAACTGGGTCGGCGGCAAGGGTTGGGCCACCGGTAGCCGGCGGACGGTCACCTACTCGGGCACCTACAACCCGGGCAACAACAACAGCTACCTCGCCCTGTACGGGTGGACGCGGAACTCGCTGATCGAGTACTACGTTGTGGAGAACTTCGGCAGCTACAACCCGAGCAGCGGCGCTCAGCGGCTGGGCACGGTCACCACCGACGGCGGCACCTACGACATCCTGCGCAGCCAGCGGGTCAACCAGCCGTCGATCGACGGCACCGCCACGTTCTACCAGTACTGGAGCGTGCGCCAGCAGAAGCGGAGCAGTGGCACCATCACCTTCGCCAACCACGTCGACGCCTGGGCCCGCGCCGGCCTCAACCTCGGCAGCAGCTGGGCCTACCAAGTCATGGCGACCGAGGGCTACCAGAGCCAGGGAAGCTCCGACATCACCGTCCGGGAAGGCACCAACCCCGATCCTGGACCCACCACTGGTCCGCCGCCGAGCGGTGCCAGCCAGATGATTGTGGGTCAGCAGTCCGGCAGGTGTCTCGACGTCCCGAACTCGAGCACCACCAACGGCACCCAGCTCCAGTTGTACGACTGCTGGGGTGGCTCGAACCAGCGGTTCACTCACACCTCAAGCAGGCAGCTGACAGTGAACGGCAAGTGTGTGGACGCCTCAGGCACCAGCAACGGCGCCGCGGTGATCCTCTATGACTGCCACGGCGGCGCGAACCAGCAGTGGAATGTCAACAACGGCACCATCACCAGCGCGCAGTCAGGGCTGTGCCTCGACGCCGGCGGCACCGGCAACGGGACGAGGATCCAAGTGTACAGCTGCTGGGGCGGGTCGAACCAGCAGTGGAGCTTCCGGAACTGACCCGGCGCCACGGGGCCAGGCACGGACCGGTCTGACACCGAAGGCAGGTGCGGGCTGGGCCGGCGTGCAGCGCCTCGTTGACGCTGTTGACCCCGCCGCG
>NZ_JBFAOU010000126.1:0-23383 GCF_040675365.1 Catellatospora sp. NPDC049609
CAAATACGCGCGGCGCGTATTTGTGTGCAGAGCAAAGCCACCGGCGAGCAATACGGCGGGGGCAGCGCGCGGAGTCAAGGCGCCGAGCAATGCGGCGGGAGCAGCGCGGAGCCGAACCGCCCGGGAGCCGTCAGCGGGAGCGACGGCGCGGCGAGCGGGCGCGGCGGGCGAGCATCCAGCGCGCACCGGCGACCAGCACCGCGACCGCGAAAGCGGTGCCGAACAGGCCGGCGTACACCGTCTCACTGGTCATCTGACCACGATAGTGACGAATGGGCCGCGCGAGCCGGTGGCGCGCCCGGCGCTGCGGATACGGCGAAAAGGGATTTTTGCCGGACAACCGGCCCGGACCGGCTGCCGGGAGGGCCACAATGGCAGGGTCGGCACGCGACGCGACCGCGTGCCCACGCGAAGCGGGGAGGCCTGGGCCGATGAGCACGAAGCACTGGACCGTCGACATCGCGATCGACGACGACGGCTCCGGCCGCACCACCGCCCGGGCGACACTGGCCGCCGCGGCCGCGACACCGCCGCTGCGCGGCGCGGGCACGGCCGAGCGCAACCGGTACGACGAGGACGTGCCCGTGATCGGCGACGAGCTCGCGGTCGGGCGGGCCCTGGTCGAGCTGGGCAACAAGCTGCTGGCACAGGCCGACGCCGACCTGGAGCGGACTCCCGCATGACGACCGCGCCCGCCCCCGTCACCGCACCGACCAGCGCCCCGCCGCTGCTCGAGCCGCCGTTGCAGCGGCTGGTCATGGCGCAGCTCGACGAGCTGCCCGAGGCGCTCACCGGGCAGGGCCCGCCGCGGCGCATCCTGGTCGCCGCCGCGTCGAAGTACGAGTCGACGACCGAGATCGCGCAGGCCATCGCGAAGGTGCTCACCGACCGCGGCTTCGACGTGCAGGCCTGCGACATCGACCCGAGCGTGCAGGTCGACGGCTTCGACGCGTTCGTCATCGGCAGCGCGGTCTACTCCGGGCACTGGCTGCAGCCGGCCCGCTGGTTCGTGCAGAGCCACGCGGCGGTGCTGTCCACCCGGCCGGTGTGGCTGTTCTCCAGCGGCCCGGTCGGTGAGCCGCCGATGACCGACGAGGACCCGGTCGACGTGATCGCGATCGCCGAGGCGACCATGGCCCGCGAGCACCGGGTGTTCCCCGGCCGGCTGGACCACAGCCGGCTCAGTATCGCCGAGCAGGCACTGGTCGTGGCGCTGCGCGCGCCGGAGGGCGACTTCCGGGACTGGGACGCGATCCGCTCCTGGGCCGAGGGCATCGCCGACGCCCTCTCCACCACCGGGCCGACCACCGTCACCGGCACCATCAGCCTGGACTGAAAACGCCACTGCCGACGATAAGAAGTTAGCAGGGATCATCGCGCGGCGGTATCGGGTGACGAGCCCACTGCGCAGCTCAGCGTCGGTGGCTAAGGTCGCCGAGTGCATATCGGAGAGATCACCGCGGCAGCCGCGGGCACCTGGACACTCGGCGACCTCACCGTACGCCGCATGGGCTTCGGCTCCATGCGCATCACCGCCAACCCCGACCGCGACCTGGCCATCCGGGTGCTGCGGCGGGCGGTGGAGCTCGGCGTCAACCACATCGACACCGCCGCCTTCTACTTCTCCCCCGGCGGCACCCTGCAGGTGGGCACCGGCGCCGTCCGGTACGCCACCGAGCTGATCCGCGACGCGCTCGCGCCGTACCCGGACGGCCTGGTCATCTCGACGAAGGTCGGTCTGGCATACGACCCGGACTTCACCTACACACGCGACCCGGCGCAGCTGCGGGCGCAGGTCGAGGAGAACCTGCGCCGGCTCGGCCGGGACCGGCTGGACGTGGTGAACCTGCGCATCCTCAAGCGCCCCGGCCACGACTCGATCGCCGAGCGCTTCGCGGCGCTGGCGAAGATGCGCGACGAGGGCCTGATCCGGCACCTGGGCGTCTCGAACGCGCGCGTGGACCACCTCGACGAGGCACAGCAGATCGCGCCCGTGGTCTGCGTGCAGAACAGCTACTCGCTCGACAACGGCCGCGAGGACGACGACCTGCTGCGGGTGTGCGGGGAGCGCGGCATCGCGTTCACGCCGTACTTCGCGCTGGCGGGCGCGCGGCGCGAGTCCGGCGCGGGCAGCGACCACACCGAGGCGGTACGCGCCGTCGCCGACGCCCATGGCGTGACGCCGCACCAGGTGCGCCTCGCCTGGACCCTGCACCAGGGCCCGCACGTGCTGGCCATCCCCGGCACCGGCGACCCGGCCCACCTGGAGCAGAACATCGCCGCCGGCGCGCTGCGCCTGTCCCCGGCCGAGCTGGACTCGCTGCGGTGAACCGGCGGCGGCCGGCCGCCGCGACGTAGCGCTCCGGAGCTCACCTGTTTCGGGATGTGGGTACATCCCGAAACAGGTGAGCCGGGATGGGGACTACTGCGCGACCGGCGCGGGCGCTGAGCAGAACAGGTGCTGGGCGGTCGTGGTCGACGACAGGTGCGGAAAGAGCGGCAGGGCCGCGGTGGACTCCGGCGGCTGCCAGGCCTCGCGGACCACGCCGACGCAGAACACCACGGTGTCGGTCGGATCGGGCAGCGCGATGACGCCCTCGCCGAGGTCGTCGCCGTACGGGTGCCGCCGGTGCAGCGGCAGCGCGACCGTGACCTCCTCGGAGAACGCCTCCCCCGGCGCCACCAGCCGCCCGGCCACCCGGTACGGCGCCTCCCACGCCTTGCGGTCGGTGGACGGCATGTCGAAGGCGCGCTTGGCGATCTCGACGGTGTGCGAGCCGCGCCCGGTGACGTAGACCGCGTCCGGGGCGGGCCGCACGGTCAGCGTCTGCTCCTGCAACGGCACGCCGTTGAGCACGTACACGGCGGTGGTGCTCTTGTTGACCAGGCGGTAGCGGATGTGCAGCACGTCGTCCTCCTGCGTCACCGACGCGGAGAAGTCCGCCTCCGGCGGTGCACCGGTCGGCGTGCTGTTCGGTGGCTCGCCCGGCGACGCCGCGCATCCGGCGGCGGCCGCCGCGAGCAGCACCGCCGCGGCGAGCAGCAGGGGACGCATCAGTAGACCGTCCTGTCCGGCCAGCCCATCTCCTCGCGCAGCGCGTTCTCGGTGAGCCCCTCGGGGTGCTCGCGGTACGGGCCCTCGGGCGTGCCGTCCCCGTCCAGGTCCACCGGCAGGCCCACCGCGGCCCGCTCCCGGTTGGGCACGCCCGGGTTGTCCGAGCCCTTGGTCAGCTCAATCGGTTCGGCACGTACCTTGGTGGCCATGGGATATCCAGCTGTTGGTGGTTGAGTGAGCTTTGGTGTGCTCCAGTGTACGTCGGTGTGCCCGGCTGGTTGTGGTTCGCGGGTGGTGGCGGGTGTTGTCGTACCCGGCGTATAGCCTGCTCGCGTGTCCGATGTGGCTGGTGGTGTGGTGGTGCAGGCGTACCGTTTCGCCCTGGACCCGACCCCGGCCCAGGACCGTGACCTGCACCGGCACGCCGGCGCGGCCCGGTTCGCGTTCAACTGGGCCCTCGCGGCGGTATGCGCCAACCTCGGCCAGCGCGCCGCCGAACGGACCTATGGCCTGGACGGCCCACAGTTGACCCCAGCCCTGGGCTGGACCCTGCCCGCGCTGCGCCGCGCGTGGAACGCCGCCAAACCACAGGCCGCACCCTGGTGGGCGCAATGCTCGAAGGAGGCCTATAACACCGGCCTCGACGGCCTGGCGCGGGCGCTGGGCAACTGGTCGGCCTCGCGCACCGGCCGCCGCGCCGGGCCCAGGGTCGGGTTCCCGCGGTTCAAGTCCCGGCGGCGGGCCATGCCGTCGGTGCGGTTCACCACCGGCACCATCCGCGTCGAGGACACCCGCCATCATGTGACCCTGCCCCGGCTGGGCCGGATCCGGACCCACGAGTCGACCCGCAAACTCGCCCGGCGCCTGCACGCGGGCACCGCCCGGATCCTGTCGGCCACCGTCCGGCACACCGGCGGACGCTGGCACGTGTCGTTCACCGTCGAGGTCACCCGCACCACCCACACCCCGACGTATCCGCAGGCCACCGTCGGTGTCGACCTCGGCATCACCCGCCTCGCCGTGCTGTCGACCGGGCAGGTCGTGCCCAACCCCCGCCACCTGACCCACGCGCAGGCGCGGCTGCGCAGCGCCGCGCGGACCCTGTCGCGCAGGCAGGGACCCGACCGGCGCACCGGAACGCGGCCCTCCCGCCGCTGGCAGCAGGCCAAGACCCGCCTGGCCAAAGCACACGCCCGGGTCACGAACCTGCGCACCGACGGCCTGCACAAACTCACCACGTCCCTCGCCGCGACCTACGGCACGATCGTGGTCGAGGACCTCAACGTCGCCGGGATGCTGGCCAACCGGCGTCTGGCCCGGCACATCGCCGACGCCGGCTGGGCCACCCTGCGCCGCCACCTTGATTACAAGACCACCTGGCACGGCGGCCGGCTGATCGTCGCCGACCGGTGGTTCGCCTCCTCGAAAACCTGTTCGTCCTGTAGCGCGGTGAGACCCAAGCTGGCGCTGCAGGAACGGACCTACACCTGCCAACACTGCGGCCTGTGCCTGGACCGCGACCTGAACGCCGCGATCAACCTGCGGCAGTACGTCGCCCGGAGTGGCCGGGAGACGCAAAACGGCCGTGGAGCCGACCATAAGACCACCCTTGTGGTGGCAGGTGGCTGTGAAACGACCACCCCGCACCACCACCCCGGTGGGCAAGACGGGGACCGTCGGCCAGCAACGGCCGACTGCAACACGAGTGCTCACAAGAGAACACTCAATTGCAACGGACACATTAGAACGTCCGGCCGACAACGGCGAAACGGAGCGTGACGGGGGACGCCGCGCGGGCGTCCCCCGTCCGGTTCAGAACAGCAGCGGCCGCAGGTGCTCGGCCTCGATCACCTGGGTACGCAGCCCCAGCGCGCGCACCGCGTCCTTGAGCCGCTTGACCGCGTTCGCGTCGACGGTGTTCGGCAGGTTCGGGTCGTCGAACCCGGTGACCATGTCGTCATGGTGCACCGGGATCACGTAGCGGGGGCCGCCGAGCACGGTGAGCAGGCGCTCCAGGTAGCGGTGCAGCGAGCTGCCGTCGGTCATGCACACCGCCACGACGTCGGGCCGCAGGCCCTCCAGCTCCCGCTCGACGAAGTTGGTGCCGCCGAACATCAGGATCTTCAACCGGTCGCGGACGGTGACCTGGTACGCCAGCGTGCCGCCCTCGACGAGGTCGCTGGTGCTGGTCGGGGCGGCGGGCGGGGCGACCCGGGTGCCGGGGGCGAAGAAGCCGTACCCGAGCGACTGGCTGTGCAGGCTGCGGATCACCTGCACCCGGTACGCCCCGCCGCCGAACTCGAGGTCCTCGCCGCCGGTGGCGACGATGTTGTTCTTGCGCTGGGCGTCGGTCATGCCCATGGCGTGCATCAGGTGCCGGACCGTCTCGGTGCTGACGGTGCGGATCGTCCTGCCCGCCCAGTCGGGGCGGCTCACCAGCGACGGCACGTCGGCCATGTGGTCCCAGTGCCCGTGGCTGATCATGATGAGCTCCGGCGGCCCGGCCAGCCGCCCGGAGGCGAGCAGCCGGTCCGTCACGGCCGGGTCGACGGCGAGCGGCCCGCCGGGCAGCCGGTAGTCGAAGCGGCTGAGGAACGGGTCGAAGTACAGCACCCTTCCGTCGAAGGCGATCTCCCAGCCGGAGACGCCCAGCCAGCGCATCGACACCCCGGCGGCGCGGCCGGAGAAGACCGCCGTCGGCTCCGGCGCCGGCGCGGCCGCCCCCGCGGCGGCCGACGGCAGCCCGGCGGCGGCGACCCCGACGGCCGCGCCGCCGAGCACGGCACGGCGCAGCAGGTCACGGCGGGGTACGGCGGATCCGGTGGTGGCACAGTTCTGGCACATAGGACGGTGGCTTCCTTTCGGTAGATGTCACCTGAGAAGCAGCCAACCGCGCACATCACCCACCAGTCCAACATCATTTACGGACAGGCCCGATATCGGATCAGGTATCGTCGCAGCCCGTGGACCTCGTGCAGCACCTGCGGTACTTCCTGGCGGTGGCCGAGGAGCTGCACTTCGGCCGGGCCGCGCGCCGCCTGCACATGTCCCAGCCGCCGCTGTCGCAGCGCATCCAGCGCCTGGAACGACAGCTCGGCGTACGCCTGTTCGACCGCTCCCCGCGCGAGGTCACCCTCACCGAGGCGGGCCGCCTACTCCTGCCTCAGGCCCGCGAGCTGCTGCTGCGCGCCGACGCGGTGCTCGGCCTGGCCGAGCGGGTCGACACGGCCACCGCCGCGGTGCTGCGCGCGGCACTGCCGCCCGAGCTGGAGGGCAGCACGGTCGCCGCGGTGCTCGGCGGCTTCCGCGAGCGCCGCCCGCGCACCACCCTCGAGCTCCGGGAGATCCCCAGCGCCGCCCAGCAGGAGTCGCTGACCCGGCGGCAGCTCGACGTCGGGGTGCTGCACCTGCCCTGCGACCTGTCGCAGCTCGCCCTCGGGCCGGTCGTGCACCGGCCCCTCGGCGTGCTGCTGCCCGCCGCCGACCCGCTCGCCGCGCTGCCCGAGGTGCTGCTCGCCGACCTGCGGCACGACCTGGTCGTGTTCCCGCGCGCCGCGGCGCCCGCCCGCTTCGACGACATCATCGACACCTGCGCCCGGCATGGCTACCACCCGGCCACCGTGCACGAGGTCGACGGGCGCAGCTTCACCATCGGCCTCGTGCTGGCCGGCACCGCCGTCGCCTTCGACACCGCTGCCGGGCAGCACCACCCCGACGTGGTCTGGCGGCCGCTGGCCGGGCAGCCGCTCGCCGAGCGCATGGCCGTGGCCTGGCCACGCGAGCGCCACCATGCCGACGTCGGCGCGTTCGCCGACACCGTGGCCCGGGTGCTCGGCCCCGGCACCGCACCCGCCCCACGGCCGCTGCCGCACACCCGCCCCTCCTCCGACTTCCTCGCCCCGCCGTACGGAGCCCGCCATGAGTGACGACATCCGCGACCGGATCACCGCGCTGTTCGCGGACGCGGGCGTCACCGGGCGGCTGCACGCGACCGACCTCGACTCCGGGCGCGAGGTCGGCGTCGGCGCGGACACCCCCGTGCTGACCGGCAGCGTGTTCAAGGTCCCGCTGGTGCTGGCCCTGCACCGGGTCGCCGACGCGGGCCGGGTCGACCCGGCCGCCCTCGTCACGGTCGAGCCGGACACGCGCACCCCCGGGCCGACCGGCATCGGGGCCATGGCCGACCCGGTCACCATGTCCCTGCGCGACCTCGCCCACCTGGCGATCAGCGTGTCGGACAACGCCGCCGCCGACGCGCTCGCCGACCACCTCGGCCTCGACGCGGTCGCCGAGGCGGTCGCCGCGGCCGGGATGACGCGCACGGCCGTGGTCGAGGTGTGCCGCGACGTCGCCGCCCGGACCGCGTCGTCCCTCGGCACCGGCGACCCGGCACTGCTCGGCTCGCTGCTCACCGACCCGGCGGCGTTGTCCCGGCTGTCCACCCTGGACGTATCAGTGTCGAACCGGACCACGGCACGCGACTGCACCACGCTGCTCGCCGGCCTGTGGCGCGACGAGGTCGCCTCACCCCGCTCCTGCGCCGCGGTGCGCCGGCTGCTCGCGCTGCAGGTGTGGCCGCACCGGCTCGCCTCGGGCTTCCCCTTCGACGACGTACGCGTCAGCGGCAAGACCGGCACCCTGCCGACCGTCCGCAACGAGATCGGCGTGGTGGAGTACCCCGATGGCGGGCGCTACGCCGTCGCCGTGTTCACCCGCAGCGCCGCGACCGCGCTCACCCTGCCCCGCGCCGACGCGGTGATCGGCACCGCCGCCCGGGCCGCCGTCGAGCACCTGCGCACGGGACGACGCTGACGGCAGCTCTGGTACGGCTAGGCCGGGGACGGCTGGGGCTGCTCGTCGGCGTGGGCGATATGGGTCATCGCGCGCCACAGCAGGACCACGAACAGCACCGACCCGGCGAAGGCGAACCAGAACGGCGCGGTGACGCCGTACACCGTGGCGAGCGCCCCGCCGATCGGCGCGCCGACCACCAGGCCGCCGTACACGCAGATGGCGTTGAGGCTGCCGACGCGGCCCTGCAGGTGCTGCGGGACGGCGCGCTGCCGGACGGTCATCGAGGTGGTGCCCCAGATGAACGCGTGCGCGCCGAACAGGAAGAAGATCGTCGAGGCGACCCAGGCGGACCTGGTGACCGCGAGCCCGAGGTGGGTCAGCGTCTCCAGGATCAGGCCGACCCGCATCAGGTTGCCGAGGCTGACCCGCTGGGTGAGCCACCCGTACACGCTGGTGCCGAGCAGGCCGCCGACCGCCGAGACGGTGGTGAGCAGGCCGAACCCGACCGTGCCGAGCCCGAGCCGCTCCTGGGCGTAGAGGACGAGCACCGACCACGCCGCCCCGAACGTCACGTTGAAGATCAAAATGATCAGCATGAGGGTACGCACGGCCGGATGCCGCACCGTCCAGCGGTAACCCTCGACGACGTCCTGCCACACGCCGCGCACCGGCGCACCGGCGGCGCGGCCGTGGGCGGGCAGCACGATGCGCGAGACGAGCAGCAGCCCGGCGACGTCGAGGATGATCTCGGTGAGGAAGGGCCAGGTGCTGCCCGCGGCGAACAGGGCGGCGCCGAGCGGCGGCCCGGCGAGCTGGTTGAGCGTGATGAACCCGGTCTGCAGCCGCGAGTTGGCCAGGGCGAGGTCGTCGCGGGGCACCAGCATCGGGGTGATCGTGGCGGTGGTGTTGTCGGCGAACACCTCGGTGGTGGCGAGCAGGCCGAGGGCCACCAGCGCGCCGACCGCCGACAGCGTCTCCGTGGCGACCGCGGTGATCAGCGCGGCGAGGACCGCGATGCGGACGGTGTTGGCGGCCAGCACGATCCGGCGCCGGTCGTGGCGGTCGGAGAGCACGCCCGCGTACAGGCCGAACAGCAGCGGCGGGGCCCACCCGAAGACCGCGGCCAGCGAGATGACGAACGGGTCGTCGGTCAGCGACGCGACCAGCAGCGGCCCGGCGGCCAGAGCGATGCCGTCACCGAGGTTGGTGGTCCAGGACGAGGCCAGCAGCCAGCGGAAGCTGCTGCCGAGCCGCGCGGGGAGGAACTTCTCGATGACCTTGCTCACGAGCAGTGGACCCTACGTGGCCGCGTACACGGGTGGCAATGGCGTTACGCGCCGCCGGCCCGTGGTGTACCGCGGCTCACAGCCGCAAGGGGATCGGCCCGGGGTTGGGCGACACCAGCATAAGCGGATTCCGCGCCTTGATCACTCGGCTGTTCGACCGTCGCGGGCCGCGCGGCGCCGCGCATAGTGTTCCCGCTCGTGCCGGTCCGGGGTGGCGCCCCCCGACCGGAGACACCGGCGCCCGCCGTCGCCGCGGCGGGTGCCGTGCTCTGTCCACCGAGCCACGGAGGCATGTTGATCGAGGCTGAGCTCATCGCGCGTACCGTCATCCTCTCGTCCGCCCGGCCGGACGCCGCGACGGAGGTGTGGGCCTACCAGACGCTGGCCGCCCGCAACCCCGGTTACCGCAGGCACCTGGCCGAGGCGCTGATCCGCCGCGAAAGGTCCGGGCTCGACCTGCCGGTCCGGCTGCGGCTGTCGCAGGAGGCGGTCGCGACCGCTCGACTGATCGATCCCGTCCGGGACCACCACGCCACCGACGTCCTGATCTGGGCGCTCGACGCGCTCCAGCGCAACCTGTTCGAGGCCGGCCGCGAGGCGGAGGGCTGGACCGCCCGCCGCGAGATCCTGGCCCGTCACCACCCCGGCCTGCACCGCGAGTGCCGGGTCACCGACTGCTACGGCGGCAAGCTGCCGATCCCGGTCGAGCAGTGGGCAGCTTCGTCGCCGGACACCGATCCGGCCCGGTGACCGCCGTCCCGGACGGTCGATGACGCCCCGGCCACCGGCACTGTCGCCGGACACCCATCCCGCCCGGTGACCGCCGTCCCGGACGGCCGATGACGCCCCGACCACCGGCACTTCTTCCGGCGAGGGTCAACTTCTGGGTTGACTCGTCAACCCAGAAGTTGACCCTCGCGCGGAGGTACCTGCCACGGCGGCCCACGCTCGGCCGCCCGACGTTGAACCGCGGACGGCGGTGGCGGAGGACCGAGGCGGGGCAGGGCGCACCGCCGCGACGTCCATCCGGGACGGGAGGGTCAGGCGGCGGGGGCGGACTCGCGGATGACCAGGCGGAACGGCGGCTGGAGCTCGGCGGGCGGGTCGGTGGGGCGGCCCTCGACGCGGTCGAGGAGCTTCTCCACCGCCAGCCTGCCGATCATCTCCTTGTCCGGCGAGATCGTGGTGAGGGTCGGGATGCTGAACCGGCCCTCCTCCACGTCGTCGATGCCGATCACCGCGACGTCCTCGGGCACCCGCAGCCCGTGCTCGTGCAGAGCGCGGATGGCGCCGAGCGCGATGAGGTCGTTGAACGCGAACACCGCGTCCGGCGGCTGGGGCAGCCGCAGCAGCGCCCGCATGCCCTCGGCGCCGTCGCGGCGGCGGAAGCCGCTGGTGGTGACGGTCAGCTCGGGGTCGAACGGCAGCCCGGCCGCGGTCAGCGCCTCGGTGTAGCCGCGCAGGCGCAGCAGCGACGGCGCCCGGTTGGCCTCGATGTGCGCGCCGATGAACGCGATCCGGCGGCGGCCCAGCGCCACCAGGTGCCGCACCGCCTCGTGACTGGCGGCGAGGTTGTCGATCACGATGTGGTCGTACGGCGCGCCGTAGATCGCCTCGCCGACCAGCACCATCGGGGTCTCGCTGGTGCGGGTCATGATGTCCTCGCGGTCCAGGTGCACCGCGGACAGGATGAGCCCGTCGATGATCTGCGCCCGGAACCCGTCGGCGACCAGCAGCTCCTTCTCCGGGTCACCGTCGGTGTAGTCGAGCAGCAGCGTGTACCCGCGACGGGTGGCGGTGCGGATCGCCGCGTCGGCGAGCTCGGCGAAGTACGGGTTGTTCAGCTCCGGGATGGCCAGCGCGATGACGCCGGTGCGGCCCCGGCGCAGGTGGCGCGCACTGAGGTTGGGGGTGTACCCGAGCTCGTCGATGGCCTGCTGGACCTTGGCCCGGGTGGCCTCGCCGACGGGCCGGTAGCCGTTGACGACGTTGGACACCGTCGCCTGCGACACGCCCGCACGCCTGGCGATGTCCTTGAGACTGACCGCCATGGGCGGGGTTCCTCCACTCACTGCTCATTGTCACCACTGCCGGGGCCGCCTCGTCAACGCGGCCTGCGCCGCCTCCCCAGGAACGTCTGCACCACCACGACCACGATCAGGAACAGCCCGCTGACCACCGACTGGTACGACGAGTTCAGCGTGCCGATCTGGTTGATCACGTTCTGGATCACGCCGAGCAGCAGCACCCCGCACAGCGTGCCACTGATCGAGCCCGCGCCGCCGACCAGCAGCGTGCCGCCGATGACGACCGCGGCGATGGCGTCCAGCTCCATGCCGACGCCGAGGATGGTGACGCCCGAGGACAGCCGGGAGGCGTTGAGCACCCCGGCGAACCCGGCCAGCAACCCGCTGAGCAGGTACGTCATCACCCTGATCCGGGCCACCGGCAGGCCCATCAGCGCGGCCGCGTCGGGGCTGCCGCCCACCGCGAACACGGCCTGGCCGTACCGGGTGCGCTGCAGCAGCACCGCGCCCAGCGCGAACAGCACCACGGTCAGGTAGACGGGGTAGCCGATGCCGAACAGGGTGCCCTGCCCGAGTTCGAGGAACGCCGACTCCTTGGGCACCAGGTACGTCGTGGCGCCCTCGTCGGTGACGGCCAGCAGCAGGCCGCGCGCGCCGAGCAGCCCGGCGAGCGTGACGATGAACGGCGCCATCCCGGTCTTCGCGATCAGCAGGCCCTGCACCAGCCCGATCGCGCCGCACACGGCCAGCGGCAGCAGCAGCGCGGGCAGCGGCCCCCACGGGGAGGCGTACGCCGCGAGCACGCCGCCGAGCGCGAACACCGACCCGACGGACAGGTCGATGCCGCCCGTGATGATCACGAACGTCATGCCCAGCGCCACGATCGCCAGGAACGACGACTGGATCGCGATCCCGTTGGCGTTCTCCGCCGTCGGGAACGCCGGGAACAGCACGGACGCGATGAGCACGGCCAGCGCCAGCACGGCCGGTGCCCCGTGGCGCTGGGCCAGCCCGGCCAGGCGCTCGCGGCGCAGCTCGCGTTCGACGGGCACGGGATGCGGGGTCTTGGTGACGATGGTCGGGGTCATCGGGTGCGCCGTTCCCGTGCGATGTAGACCGCGGCCAGGATGATGGCCGCCTGGATCAGCTGCGCCGACGAGTCGGGCAGGTCGTGGTTGATCAGCGTGGCCCGCACCAGCTGCATCAGCAGCGCGCCCGCGACCGTGCCGAGCACCCGGATGCTGCCGCCGGACAGCGGCGTGCCGCCCACGACCACGGCGGTGATCGCCGACAGCTCCATCAGGTTGCCGATCGCCGACGGGTCGCTGGCGCCGAGCCGGGCCGTGGCCAGCACCCCGGCCAGCGCCGCGAGTACCGCGCAGAGCGCGTACGTGCCGATCAGCACCCGCGTGACGGGCAGCCCGGCCAGCGCGCTCGCCGCCCGGTTGCCGCCGACCGCGACCAGCTGCCGCCCGTAGACGGTGCCCCGGACGGCGAAGCCGATGACCACCGCGAGCACCCCCGCGATGAGCACCGTGTACGGCACCCCGAGCAGCTCGCCGGTGCCCAGCTCCAGCAGGGTCGGGTTGGTGATGCCCTTGAGCTGCCCGTCGGCGAAGACCAGCGCCAGTCCCCGGCCGCCGACCAGCAGCGCCAGCGTGGCCACGATGGGCTGCAGCCCGACGACGGCGACCAGGGTGCCGTTGACCACGCCGACCAGTGCCCCGACCAGCAGCGCGATGAGCACGGCCGGCCAGAACCCGTACCCGATGTAGAGCGGCAGCACCGCCGCCGCCAGCGCCATCACCGACCCGACGGAAAGGTCGATGCCCTCGCTGCCGATGACCATGGCCATGCCCAGCGCCGCGATGACCACCGGGGCCACCTGGACGAGCTGCGTGCGCAGCGTCGCGGTCTGCAGGAAGTTGTCGGTGAACGCGACGTTGAACAGCACCAGCACGGCGACGGCGGCGTACACGCCGTAGTCCTGCAGCCATCGGGCCGGCTTCGCCCGGTCCACGGCCGGGGCCGGGATCGCTGTCATCTCAGTCATGCACTGCCTCCTGTGCCAGCGCGGCCATGATGTTGTCCTCGGTGACGTCGTCGCCGGTCAGCTCGCCGACGACGGCTCCGGCGCGCAGCACCACGATCCGGTCCGCGCCCTCGACCAGCTCCTCCAGGTCGGAGGAGATCAGCACGACGGCGAGGCCCTCGGCGGCCAGCTCGTCGATGAGCGCCTGCACCTCGGCCTTCGCCCCGACGTCGATGCCGCGGGTGGGCTCGTCGAGCAGCAGCAGCCGCGGGTTCAGGCACAGCCAGCGGGCCAGCAGCACCTTCTGCTGGTTGCCGCCGGACAGCTCGGACACCCGCTGCTCGGGGCTCGCCGCCTTGATGCGCAGCCGCTTCATGAACAGCTCGACGACCTTGTCCTGCTTGGCGCGGGACACGGTGCCGAAGCGGGACAGCCGCGGCAGCGCGGCGAGCACGATGTTCTCCCGGACGCTCAGGTCCGGGATGATGCCCTCGGCCTTGCGGTCCTCGGGCAGCATCGCCATCCCGGCCCGGATCGCGGCGGCGGGTGTGCGCCGCCTGAGCCGCTGCCCGGACATGTCGACGGTGCCGCCGTCGGTGCCCAGCGCCCCGACGACCGCCTTGGCGGTCTCGGACCGGCCCGAGCCGAGCAGCCCGCCCAGCCCGGTGACCTCGCCGGGGCGTACGTCGAACGACACCCCGTGCAGCTGGTGCCGGATGCTCAGGCCGCGCACCCGCAGGATCGGCTCGACGTCGCCCGCGTCGTGCGCGGAGAACCCGGTCAGGCCGTGCCGGCGCACGTCGGCCACGTCGCGGCCGAGCATCAGCGAGATCAGGCTCAGCCGGTCGAGCTGCGCCAGCTCGCCGGTGTGCACGCGGCGGCCGTCGCGCAGCACGGTGACCCGGTCGCAGAGCCGGTACAGCTCGTCGAGCCGGTGGCTGACGTACACGATCGCGATGCCGCGCCCGCTCAGCTCGCGCACCACGCGGAACAGCGTCTCGACCTCACGGGGCTCCAGCGACGAGGTCGGCTCGTCCATGATGACGACCTTCGCGTCGACGGCGACGGCACGGGCCAGCGCGACCATCTGCTGCGCGCCGAGGCCGAGCGCGTGCAGCGGCAGCTTCGGGTCGACCGCGATGCCGAAGCGGGCCAGCACCTCGCCGGCCTCCCGGTTCATCCGCGCCACGTCGATGAGCCCGAACCTGCCGCGCGGCTCGCGGCCGAGGAACAGGTTGCGGGCGACGCTCATCAGCGGGACGAGGTTGACCTCCTGGTAGATGGTGGAGATCCCGGCCGCCTGGGCGTCCAGCGGGCGGCCGAACGTCACCGGCTGCCCGAGGTAGTGGACCTGCCCGGCATCGGGCCGGTACACCCCGGTGAGGATCTTGATCAGGGTGGACTTGCCGGCGCCGTTCTCGCCGACCAGGGCGTGCACCTCGCCGGGGCCGACGGTCAGCGACACGTCGTCCAGCGCGAGCACGCCCGGGAATCTCTTGCTGACCCCGCGTACGTCCAGCACGGGTTCGGTCATCCGTGGTCTCTCCTTTCGCGTCCTGCTCGTGGGAAGTGCGCCTGCCGCGGCGTTCGGCAGGCGCACTTCCGGCACTGGTGCAGCGTCAGTAAGCGCTGCTCAGGGACGCCGCCGCGTTGGCGGAGTCGTACTCGCGGTCGGAGATGATGACGTCGGCCGGGATGGACTCCCCGCCGAGGAACTTCTGCGCGGTGGCGAAGGCCAGCGGGCCGAAGCGCGGGTTGGACTCGATCACGGCGTTGATCTCGCCCTTGGTGATGGCCTCGACGGCGTTGCGGGTACCGTCGATCGACACGATCTTGATGTCGACGCCGGGCTTCTTGCCCGCGCCCTTGATCGCGGTGACCGCGCCCAGCGCCATCTCGTCGTTCTCGGCGTAGATCGCGGTGATGCCCGGGTTGCTCAGCAGCAGCTGCTCGGTCACCTGCTGGCCCTTGTCCCGGGCGAACTCGCCGGTCTGCTGGGCCACGATCTCGATGCCGGGGGCGGTCGCCTTGATCTGGTCGACGAAGCCGTTGGTGCGGTCGGTGGTCACGTTGTTGCCGGACGAGCCGAGCAGGATGGCCACCTTGGCCGTGCCGCCGGTCGCCTTGACCATCGCGTCGGCGGCGCGCTTGCCCTGCTCGACGAAGTTCGAGCCGAGGAACGCGACGTAGTCCTTGCAGGCCGTGGCGTTGACCTTGCGGTCGATGGTGAGCACCGGGACCTTCTTGTCGGCGGCCGCCTTGAGCGCGGGCTCCAGGCCGTCGGAGTTGAGCGGCGCCACGATCAGGAACTGCGCGCCCTGGGCGAGCATGTCCTGGATGTCGCTGACCTGCTTGGACAGCTGCGACTGCGCGTTGGTGACGAGCAGCTTCTTCACGCCGATCTTCGCCGCCTCGTCCTTGATGGACTGGGTCTCGGCGATGCGGAACGGGTTCGCCTCCTTCTCCGACTGGGAGAAGCCGACGATCGCGTCCTTCAGGTCGATCTTCGTGCCGCCGTATGACTGCAGGGTGCAGCCGGCGCCACCGGCGCTGGCCGAGGCCACCACCTGGGCGCCGGCGCTGCCGCCGTCGGACGGGGTGCCGGTCTCCTCGCCCTTGGTGCAGGCGCTGAGGAGCGCGCCGCCCAGGACGAGGGTCGCGGCGATGGTCATTGCGCGGGTGCGGAACATGCGGTGACTCTCCTTCTGCGGTGTTATTGACGTAGGTCAATAAAGGAGGGCATTCTTACTGCGCGAACGGGCCGCCGAAAATGTTGCGGCGCAATCGTTCCGGCGATTGCGATCAACGTCCTTCGCTCTATAACGTTATACAGACCGAGTCCGATGACGACAAGATGTCGTGTCTGCACCGTTACGAAACCTTTCTGACATCGGACCGTCCCGTCCCGGTCCGCCCGGAACGTGCCCGCCCTCGGGTGCCGCTCTCGCGCCGTGGCCGCGGGCCGCGTTCCGCCACGCCCCCAAGGGAGCGCGACGCATGCGACAGCCCCCGCATCCCGGCCGCCCGCTGGCCGTTCTCGTCTCGGCGCTACTGGCGCTCGCCTCGGCCCTGGTCGTGGCGCAGCCCGCCCACGCCGCGCCGTACCTGCCCAAGACCCCGCCGCTGTCCACCCCGTGGACCAGCCAGGTCTCGCTGACCAACCCGCTGCCGGAGTACCCGCGCCCGCAGCTGACCCGCCCCGACTGGCAGAGCCTCAACGGCCAGTGGCAGTTCGCCGGAGCGTCCTCGCTGGCCAGCCCGCCGTTCGGGCAGACGCTCGCGGAGACGGTGCTGGTGCCGTACCCGATCGAATCGGCCCTGTCCGGGATCATGCGCCACGAGAACTTCATGTGGTACAAGCGTTCCTTCACCGTGCCCGCGGGCTGGAACGGCCGCCGCATCCTGCTCAACTTCGGCGCGGTCACCTACACCGCGCAGGTCTGGGTCAACGGCGTCAGCATCGGCAGCCACAGCGGCGGCTTCGACGCCTTCACCTTCGACATCACGAACGCCCTCAACGGCGGCACCAACGAGATCATCGTCGGGGTGCACTCGCCCGTCGACGCGGCGGGCATCCCGGTCGGCAAGCAGCGGCTCAACCCGAGCGGCATCTTCTACACCGCCGCCAGCGGCATCTGGCAGACCGTCTGGCTGGAGCCCGCCAACGCCGCCCGGATCACCCGCCTGGACACCGTGCCCGACCTGCCCGCGGGCGTGCTCGACCTGGTCGTGCAGACCGCCGGCGGCGCGAGCGGCGTGCAGGCCCAGGTGCTCTCCGGCGGCACCGTGCTCAGCACCGTCACCGGCGCGCCCGGCGCCCACCTGCGCATCCCGATCCCGAACGCGCGCCTGTGGACGCCCGAGGACCCGTTCCTCTACGACCTGCGGGTCACCCTGACCGGCACGAACGGCGGCGACGCCGTCGGCGGCTACTTCGGCATGCGCTCCATCGGCAAGGCCTTGGTCGACGGCGTGCTGCGACCGGTGCTCAACGGCAGGTTCGTGTTCCAGCTCGGCACCCTCGACCAGGGCTACTGGCCCGACGGCATCTACACCGCGCCCACCGACGCCGCGCTGCGCTTCGACCTGGAGCAGCAGAAGGCGCTGGGCTTCAACATGGTGCGCAAGCACATCAAGGTCGAACCGGCGCGCTGGTTCTACCACGCCGACCGGCTCGGGCTCATGGTCTGGCAGGACATGCCGTCCATGAAGACCGGCTTCACGCCGTCGGCCGGGGACCGCACCGTCTTCGAGGCCGAGCTGCGCCGGATGATCGACCAGCTGAAGGGCATCACCTCGATCGTGCTGTGGGTGCCGTTCAACGAGGGCTGGGGTGAGTACGACCCCGCCCGCATCGCCGACCTGGTCAAGAGCTGGGACCCGTCCCGCCTGGTCACCAACAACTCCGGCTCCAACTGCTGCGGCTTCGACGGCGGCAACGGCGACGTCATCGACGACCACATCTACGTCGGGCCCGGCACCACCGCCCTGCCCACCGCCACCCGCATCGCGGTGCTCGGCGAGTACGGCGGCATCGGCCTGCGCGTGGCCGGCCACGAGTGGTCGCCCGGCAACGGGTTCGCCTACGAGATGACCCCCGACTCGGCGACCCTCACCCGGCGCTACGTCGAGGTCACCGGCCAGCTGCGCAACCTCGTCGACGCCCGCGGCCTGTCCGCCAGCGTCTACACCGAACCCACCGACGTCGAGAACGAGCTCAACGGGTTCCTCACCTACGACCGGCAGCTCCAGAAGATGGACTTCGCCCAGGTGCGCGCGGTAAACCAGTCCGTGCTCGCCGCGGCGCAGGGCACCTACCTGCCCGTCGGGCAGCTCGCCTCGCTGCGGGTCACCACGTCCGGGCACACCACGAAGTTCCTCAGCCACAGCGGCGCGCCGAGCACCACCCAGGTCGTCACCGGCACCAGCTCCGACGCGGTGAAGAAGGCGTCCACGTTCTGGGTACGGCAGGGCCTGGCGTCCGCGTCGTGCCTGTCCTTCGAGTCGCGGGACATGCCCGGCCAGTTCCTGCGGCACTCCGGCTACCGGGTGCAGCTCGCCCCGAACGACGGCTCGTCGCTGTACGCCGCCGACGCCACGTTCTGCCAGCGCACCGGCCTGGCGGCGGGCGGGGTGTCGCTGGAGTCGTACAACTTCCCGGGCCGCTACCTGCGGCACATCAACTCCGAGGTCTGGATCTCCAACAGCAGCGGCGCGAACGCCTGGGACAACCCGGCGTCGTTCGCGGCCGACGCGACCTGGCGCGGCACGTCCGCGTGGTGGCGCAGCGGCGTCGACCTGCCGCTGGACCAGGCCCGGTCGCTCCAGGTCGTCACGCCCGGGTTCACCGACCGGTTCCTGGCGCACCACGCGAGCCTGGGCGTGACCTCGGTGGTCAACGCGTCCAGCACGGCCACGCTCAAGGCCGACGCCACGTTCGTCGTCCGGCGCGGCCTTGCCGACCCGACCTGCTACTCGTTCGAGTCGCGCAACTTCGCCGGGCACTACCTGCGGCACGCCGACTTCCGGGTACGCAAGGACGCCCGCGACGGGTCGGCCCTGTTCGACGCCGACGCCACGTTCTGCGCGCAGCCCGGCCGCCACGGCACCGGCAACGTGTCGCTGGTCAGCTCGAACCTGCCGAGCCTGAGCGTGCGGCACTACAGCGCCGAGGTGTGGGTCGCGGGCAACGGCGGGCCGCACCCCTACGACAGCCCCACCGGCTACGGCCCCGACACCACCTGGGCCTTCGTCAACCCCTGGGCCCCGTAACCCGGGACGCCCCGACCCCCGCTGACCGAAGCTCCGTCCCTGCTGTTAGAACGGCGGGGACGGAGCTTCGATCATGTCTGGGGGAAACGTGGCGATCAACCTGTGCGTGCTGCTGTGGGCGCGGCCCGGGGCCGAGGCGGCGCTGGCCGCGTACGAGGACAAGGTCCTGGCCCTGTTCGACGACCACGGCTGCACCCTGCTGCAGCGGGTGCGCACCGACGGCGCCGACGGCGCGCCCACCGAGGTCCAGATCATCACGGTGCCGTCGCAGGCCGCGCTCGACGCGTACCTGGCCGACGAGCGCCGCACCGCTCTGGCCGCCGAGCGCGACGCGGCCGTCGCCCGCACCGACATCCACCGCGTCGAACTCGTCTGACCCGCCCCCGGTTCCCTGGGAGTCGCGCATGCTGCTTCGGGGAAACCGCAGCTTCGACCGGCGGGATTGGCGCAGTTTCCCCGAAACAGCGGCCGGCGACGCTTACGGCACGGGTCTTGGCAGGGGTTCCCGGCCGTGTTCGGCGTAGACGCAGCGGCGTCGGGCGCGGGCCTCGACGGCCAGGCGCAGCCGGATCGCCAGGCGTTCGGGCAGGTAGTCGTGCAGGAGGTCGACCTCCACGAACCGGGCTTCGGTGATCTCGCCGTCGGCGAAGCGGAAGGAGCGGCGGTCGGCCTCGGTGAGCTCGCCGCCGTCGAAGACGAACAGCAGCTTGTCACCCTCCGGCACCGCCGGCGCCCAGTCCACGACGAGCGGCTGCGGCGCGACGGGCAGCGAACGGCCCAGCTCCTCGAGGATCTCGCGGTGGCACGCGGCCAGCGGCGACTCCCCGGCCTCGACGTACCCGCCGGGGATCTCCCAGCCGTCCTTGTAGCTCGGCTTCACCAGCAGCACGCGGCCGGTCTCGTCGACGAACAGCGCACCGGCGGCGAGGTTCGCACTCGCGATCACGACCGTGCCCGGTGCGGCAGCAGGCCGGCGACGAGCGCCCGCACCCGGTCGCCGATCTCGTCGCGGATCGCCCGCACGGCCTCGATGCCCTGGCCGGCGGGGTCGTCGAGCGTCCAGTCCTCGTGGCGCTGACCCGGGAAGTACGGGCAGACGTCCCCGCAGCCCATCGTGATGACCACGGACGAGGCCTCGGCGTCCTCGTGGGTGAGGATCTTCGGGGTCTGGGCGGTGATGTCGATGCCGACCTCGGCCATCGCCTCGACCGCCACCGGGTTGATTCGGTCGGCCGGAGCCGAGCCCGCGGAACGCACCTCGACGGCGTCGCCCGCGAGATGGCGCAACCACCCGGCGGCCATCTGGGATCGGCCGGCGTTGTGCACGCACACGAACAGCACGCTGGGCTTCGTCGCGGTCATACGGGTCTCCTCTGCAAGGGTCGTGTCGTGGATGCGGTCGCCGCTGCCGCGCGGTCCGCCGCGGCGGGATACAGCGCGAGCACCAGACCCGTCCCGACCAGGGCGCCGACGAGCTGCGCGGCGACGAACGCGGGCACGGAGGCGGGCGCGATGCCCGCGAACGTGTCGGTGAACGCGCGGCCCAGCGTGACGGCCGGATTGGCGAAGCTCGTGGAGCTGGTGAACCAGTACGCCGCCCCGATGTAAGCGCCCACCGCCGGGGCGGCGACCGCGGCTCGACCGGACCGGGCGAGGGCGAAGACGAGCAGGATCAGCCCGGCGGTGGCCACGGACTCGCCGAGCCACAGGTTCGGCGCGTCGCGCACGGTGCCCGACATGCCGAGCGGCACCTCGAACATGGCGCCGGCCAGCAGTGACCCGCCCACCGCCCCGGCGGCCTGCGCGACGGTGTACGCACCGACGTCGGCGAGGGTCGGCGCGCCCGGCCTGCCCCGGTGCAGCCACCAGTCCGCGGCCGTGACCACGGGGTTGAAGTGGGCGCCCGACACGGGGCCGAAGACGAGGATGAGCACCGCCAGGGCGAAGACGGTGGCGGTGGAGTTCTGCAGCAACTGCAGGCCCACGTCGTCCGGGGACAGCCGGGTGGCCATGATGCCGGAGCCGACCACGGCCGTCACCAGCAGCGCCGTCCCGGTGAACTCGGCGAGCAGCCGCCGGGCGAGGTGCGCCGCCATCAGCACTCCCTGCGCTCGCCCGCGGACGCGCGGGCCCGCGCGGCCAGCTCGGCCAGGTGCGCGGCCGCGGCCTCCAGGACGTCGGCGCTGAGGTGGTAGTAGGTGTAACGGCCGTGGGGCTCGGCCGTCACGACACCGGCGTGGCGCAGCGCGCGCAGGTGGTTGGAGATGTTGGGCTGCGTCATCCGCAGGTCCTCGACCAGGTGGCAGGTGCACGCCGGACCGGCGGCGAGAACCTCGACGATCGCGGCCCGCGCCGGGTCGGCCAGCAGCCGTATCACCTCGGCCCTCGTATCACTGGGAGCTGATATCACCACCCGGTTATGAGACATCATCGCCGCACGTCACCGCAACTCGACGATCATGAACTTCGGGTGTACACCGAGCTGGTGGCGCCGCGCGCCCGGGCCATGCGTCGGGGTGCCGGGGCGGCCATGCGCGCGTAACCCGGCCGTCGGGCCGGAGTGTGCTTGACGGACGACCCCGACGACGGGTTCAGCCGACGCGGAGGACGGCCGACAGCATCGCGAGTTTCGGCCGGTCGGCGCGGTACCAGACCCAGGTGCCGCGGCGGTCGGACTCGACCAGCCCCGCCTCGCGCAGCACCTTCAGGTGGTGGGAGATGGTGGGCCCGGTCAGGTCGAAGGCCGGCGTCAGGTCGCAGACGCAGATCTCTCCCCCGTCCGCCGAGGCGATCATCGACATCAGCTGCAGGCGCACCGGATCGCCGAGCGCCTTGAAGGCCGCGGCCAGGTCCGCGGCCGCCTCGGCGGGGACCGTGGCGACGGCCAGCGGCGCGCAGCAGGCTTCGGGCTGCAGGACGGCGAGCTGCTTCGACATGCCCCTAGGTTGACAGATTTCGAAGCAGTCGACAACGTCGGCCGCGCCTTGAGTTGACAAACTTCTAAGTAGGCGGCAGTCTAAGCAAGGCGCTTAGAGAAACTTCTAAACAGCGACTCCGCGCCGCATCATCGACCGCCTGGAACCGAGGAGCACGCGACCATGAACACGCAGCACGACCTCCCCATCGTGGTGATCGGCGCCGGGCCGGTGGGCCTCGCCGCCGCCGCACACCTGGCCGAGCGGGGCCTGGACTTCCTCGTGCTCGAAGCCGGTGACGGCCCCGGCGCGGCGGTCGCGAGCTGGGGGCACGTCCGGGTGTTCAGCCCCTGGCGGTTCGACGTCGACCCGGCCGCCCGGCGCCTGCTGGAAGCCGACGGCTGGCTCGCCCCCGACCCCGCCGGGCTGCCCACCGGCGCGCAGCTCGTCGAGGACTACCTCGCCCCGCTGACGAAGCTGCCCGCGCTCGCCGGTCGCGTGCGCTACGGCGCGAAGGTGGTGGCGGTCAGCCGCGACGGGCTCGACCGCGTCCGGTCCACCGGGCGCGAGCAGGCCCCGTTCCTGATCCGCCTCGGCACGGGCGAGGAGCTGACCGCGCGGGCGGTCATCGACGCCTCCGGCACCTGGCCCACCCCGAACGTGCTGGGCGGCTCCGGCCTGCCCGCGCACGGCGAGACCGAGGCGGCGGCGTACGTCGACACCGCGCTGCCGGACGTGCTTGGCCGCGACCGCGACCGGTTCGCCGGGCGGCACACCCTCGTCGTCGGCGCCGGGCACTCGGCCGCCAACACGCTGCTGTCGCTGGCCCAGCTCGCCACCGAGGCGCCGGGCACGACGGTGAGCTGGGCGATCCGCACCGGTGCCGCGACCCGCACCTACGGCGGCGGCGAGGCCGACGCGCTGCCGGCCCGGGGCGCGCTCGGCACGCGGGTGCGCGACCTCGTCGAGTCGGGTGCGATCACGCTGTACGCCGGGTTCTCGGTCCGTGCCCTCACCGTCGACGGCGGCCGGGTGACGGTGACCGCGCGCGACGGCGCGAGCGTCACGGTCGACCGGATCGTGTCGGCGACCGGCTTCCGGCCCGACCACACCATCGCCGCCGAGCTGCGGCTCGACCTCGACCCGGTGCTCGGCTCGACCCGCGCGCTCGCCCCGCTGATCGACCCGAACCAGCACTCCTGCGGCACCGTGCCCCCGCACGGCGTCGACGAGCTCACCCAGCCCGAGCCCGGTTACTACGCCGTCGGCGCCAAGTCCTACGGCCGCGCGCCGACGTTCCTCATGGCCACCGGCTACGAGCAGGTGCGCTCCGTCGTCGCGGCGCTGGCCGGGGACTGGGACGCGGCCCGCGACGTCCGGCTGGAGCTGCCCGAGACCGGGGCCGGGAACATGCCCTTGCCGGCCCGACCCACCCGCGTCCGGCCGCCGGGCGCACCCGGCCGGTCGCTCGCCCGCTGCGCGGACTTTGCGCTCCGGCCGGG
>NZ_JBFAOU010000127.1:0-23268 GCF_040675365.1 Catellatospora sp. NPDC049609
TTTTTAATTACCCGCCCACCACCTATATCTACACTGCACCTGAAACACTATTACCCTACCCCCCGCTCTCCCGATCGCCGGGGGGGACGCCCCCGCGGCGTCCCACCGGGCGCACGTGCGCCGCGCGAGTCCCCGCCGGTGCCGCGTACGCCTTCCGCGTCCTGCGGCGTTAGACCTGGCGTGGAATCTGACAGCTCCGCGGTTGCGGGAAGGATGTTCGCGTCCATGACGGCGGCGGTCCGGTCGCGGCGGATCGTCGCGAACGGGCGGCCGCGGCGGCGCGGGTGGATAGCCGTCCTCGTCGGCGTCATGGCCGTCGCGCTCCTCGTCCCCGCCGCCGCCTTCGCCGAACCCGACCCCGCGCACGAGGCCGCCTCGCCGAAGGTCGCCGCGCTGCGCGCCAACCTGGAGGCCGCGGCGGTCGGCTACGTGCAGGCGCAGGCGGCGCTGGAGTCGTCCCGCGAGCGCCGGGCCGCGCTGGACACCGAGGTGCGGACCGCCGACGGGCGGCTCGCCGAGGCCAGGGCCCGGGTCGCGAAGTACGCGGCGCAGGCGTACCGGACAGGACGGCTGGGTGTGCTGGGGCTGATCGTGCGAGCGACGTCCCCGGACGGGTACCTGGCGCGGCTCGCCGCCGTCGAGCAGCTGGCCGCGCACGACGACGCCCGGATGAACGAGCTGGGGCGGGCCCGCACCGCCGCCCTCGCGGCGCGGGCGTCCGTCGACGCCGAGGTCAAGGAGCAGGCCAGGCAGGCCGCCGAGATGTCCCGGCGCAAGAAGGCGATGGAGGTGGCGCTGTCGGCGGCCGGCGCCCGCGCGGCCGAGGGTTGGGTGGATCCGGACTCGCCGCTGGCCGCGCCCGCCCGGCGCGCCCCCGACGGGACGTGGCCCCGCGAGGGCTGCACCATCGACGACCCGACCACCTCGGGCTGCATCACGCCGCGGACGCTGCACGCGCTGCGGCAGGCGCAGCAGGCGGGCTTCAAGCGGTACGTCACCTGCCACCGCCCGAGCGGCAGGTACGAGCATCCCACCGGCCGGGCCTGCGACTTCGCGACCGAGGTGGGCAGGTTCGCGGACTCCTCCGCCACCGGCGCGTCGCGGGCGTACGGCGACCGGCTCGCCGCGTTCCTGGTCAGGAACGCGCGGCGGCTCGGCGTGATCTACGTCGTCTTCTACTGCAAGATCTGGCTGCCCGGATCGGGCTGGCAGAACTACACCTCGGGCGGCGCCAGGTGTGGCGACTCACCGTCCGGCGACCACACCAACCACGTGCACGTCTCGGTGTACTGACTCGACCCGACCTCAGGACAGGCGCGTCAGGGCCTCGTCGAGCGAGACGACGTCGGCGTACTTGGCGTCGAGGTCGAACAGGTTGGCCTCGTGCGGGCCGGGGTCGCGGTCGGCGCAGGCCTGCCGGACCACCATCGGGCGGAAGCCGTGCTGCAGCGCGTCCACCGCCGACGCCCGCACGCAGCCGCTGGTGGAGAAGCCGCCGATGACGACCGTGTCGACGCCGTTGGCGGTCAGCCAGGCGGGCAGCGAGGTGCCTGCGAAGGCACTCGCGTAGTGCTTGTGCACCACGTGCTCCCCCGGCGCGGGCACCAGCTCGGGCGGGAACTCCCCCAGCGGGCTGCCCGCGGCGAACGCGGCCAGCGCCGGCACCTTCGCCGCGAACAGCGGCGCCTCGGCGCAGCTCGCGTCGGCGTACCGCACGCCGGTCAGCACCACCGGCAGGCCGCTGCCGCGGGCGGCCGCGAGCAGCGCGGCCATCGCGCCGACCGCGGCCCGCGCGGTGTCCAGGAACAGCGGCGAACCCTGCCGGGTGTACGCGGCCACGGGGTCGACCAGCAGCAGCGCGGGCCGGGCGCCCCAGCCGAGCCGCCGCGAGAACCCGGCGGCGGCGTAGTCGGCGTGCAGCTCCATCAGATCACGCCCTGCGCGCGCAGCTCGGCCTGCTCGTCCTCGGACAGTCCCAGCAGGCTGCCGTAGATCTCGTCGTTGTGCTGGCCGAGGGCGGGGCCCGCCCAGCGCACCGCGCCGGGGTCGGCGGACAGGCGCGGGGCGACGTTCTGCATCGGCAGCTCGCCGAAGTCGGGGTGCGGCACGCGCACGATCGCCTCGCGGGCCGCGATGTGCGGGTCGGCCAGCATGTCCTTGGCGGTGTAGACGCCACCGGCGGGGACACCGGCCTCGTGCAGCTCGGCCAGCAGCTTGTCGGCGGGCCGGGTGCGCGTCCACTCGCTGATCAGGTCGTCGAGCTCGACCTGGTGGGCGCCGCGCGCGCCGTGCGTGGCGTAGCGGGCGTCGGTGGTCAGCTCGGGCCGCCCCATGACGTCGCACAGCCGGGCGAAGACGGTGTCCTGGTTGGCCGCGATCAGCACGTCGGAGCCGTCGGCGGTCGGGTAGGCGTTGCTGGGCGCGACGTTGGGCAGGATCGCCCCGGTGCGCTCGCGCTGGTAGCCGGCCACCGCCCACTCGGGTAGCAGCGACTCCATCATCGCCAGCACCGCCTCGTAGATCGCCGAGTCGACGACCTGGCCACGCCCGGTGCGCTCGCGGGCGTGCAGCGCCGCGAGGGTGCCGTACGCGGCGTACGTCGCGGCGAGCGAGTCGCCCAGCGAGATGCCGGCGCGGGCCGGTGGCCGGTCGGGTTCGCCGATGACGTGCCGGATGCCGCCCATCGCCTCGCCGATCGAGCCGAACCCGGCGCGCGGCGCGTACGGGCCGGTCTGGCCGTAGCCGGTGACCCGGACCAGGATCAGCCGCGGGTTGATCGCCGACAGCTCGTCCCAGCCCAGCCCCCAGCGTTCCAGGGTGCCGGGGCGGAAGTTCTCCAGCAGCACGTCGGCGTCGGCGACCAGGCGGCGCACCAGGTCCTGCCCGGCGGCGCTGCGCAGGTTGCAGGTGACCGACTTCTTGTTGCGGGCGACCACGGGCCACCACAGGGACTGCCCGTGCGGCTTCTCGCGCCCCCACTGCCGCATGGGGTCGCCCTTGCCGGGGTCCTCGAGCTTGATGACCTCGGCGCCGAAGTCGCCGAGCAGCTGCCCGCAGAACGGGCCGGCCAGCAGGGTTCCGGTCTCGATCACCCGGATGTCGGATAGTGCACCAGTCACCGCTGGATCCTATGCTTTGGAAACGCTGTTTCGCTAGAGGAACCACATCCGTGGCCGTTCGTGTCCGAGAGGAACCCGTGGAGATCGTCGAGGTGGGCCCGCGCGACGGGCTGCAGAACGAGAAAGCCCTGCTGCCGACCCCGGTGAAGGTCGATTACATCACCCGCGCGCTCGCCGCGGGACTGCGCCGCATCGAGGCGGTCGCCTTCGCCCACCCGGCCCGCGTGCCGCAGATGGCCGACGCTGAGGCGGTGCTCGCCGCGCTGCCCCGGCCCGAGGGCGTCTCCTACATCGGCCTGGTGCTCAACCGGCGCGGCCTGGACCGGGCACTGGCCAGCGCGGGCGTGCACGAGGTCAACTACGTGCTGGTGGCCACGGACGAGTTCTCCCAGCGCAACCAGGGCATGAGCAGCGCGCTCTCGCTCGGCCAGTGGGCCGACGTGGCCACCGCCGCCCGCGCCGCGGGACTGCGTACGACGCTGACGCTCGCGGCGGCGTTCGGCTGCCCGTTCACCGGCGAGGTGCCCGTCGAGCGGGTCCGGACGCTGGTCGAGCAGGCGATGGCGGCGCCGCCCGACGAGATCTGCCTGGCCGACACCATCGGCGTCGGCGTGCCGTGCCAGGTCGCGCAGCTGGTCGCGGCGGTGCGCGCGACCGCGCCCGAGGTGGCGCTGCGCGCGCACTTCCACAACACCCGCAACACCGGGTACGCCAACGCGATGGCCGCGCTGGAGCACGGGGTGACCGCGCTGGACGCGAGCACCGGCGGCATCGGCGGGTGCCCGTTCGCGCCCGCCGCCACCGGCAACATCGCCACCGAGGACCTGTCCTACCTGCTCGACCGCTCCGGCGTCGCGACCGGAGTGGACACGGCGCGCGCGGCGGACACCGGGACGTGGATCAGCGAGCGGCTCGGCGTCACGGCTCCGGCGATGCTCGGCCGAGCAGGCATCTTCCCCCCGGCACCCTGACCAGCCCCCAGCCGAACCGACCCGCGCCCCACAGGCCGATGGTCAGGGCCGAGGCGGGGCTGCGGCCGCGCAAGATCGCCGTTCTGTGTCAGAACACCAAGTCTGACCGCATGTTCTGACACAGGACGGCGATCTTGAGGGCTGGGCTGGGCTGCCGCGCAGGCGGTGGTCAGGTCGGGGGGCTTTGCGCGCACATGCCCATGGCGTCGGTTGTCCAGACGCTGCCCACCAGGGGCACCCCGTGCCGGTGCTCCCTGGCCTGCCCGTCTGCGGTCTCGACGGAGAAGACGATCGGCACCGGCTCCGGGTTGATGACGACCGGGCAGTCGAAGCCGAGCTGGACGGATATCCGCACGGTGCCGGCGGGCGGGACCACCTGGGGCTGGCCGTAGCTGCGGACGGTGACGTCCGGGCGCGCCGCCTGGGCGCCGCGGATCGTGAGCGGCGCCGGGCCGTGGTTCAGCACCACCAACATGCCATTCAGCTGCACGTGCCCTGCGGTGCCGGAACCGCCCAGATTGGCCGTCTCCGTCGAGGCCACCAGGCGCACCGTCGCGTCCCGCTCCTGCCGATCGAGCTGATCCCGCAGCACGGTGACAGCCACACCACCCACCACCAGCCCGGCCGTGAAAACCGCCGCGAAGCGCAGCGCCGTCCTGCGCCGAGCACGGGCGCGGCCGGCAGCCCTGCCGTCGTGTCCCGTCGGCAGCGCGTCCAGGTCGATCACGTCGTGCTCCACCACCATGCCGGACAGCTTAAAGCTCAGCTGATCTTCCGGTGGACCCCGCATCCTGAGCGGTCACGAAGGGCGAAGATCGCCGTTCGGTGTCAGAACCTGCGGTCAGACTTGACGTTCCGACACCGAACGGCGATCTTCCCGCTCGGCACAGCGGCGCGGCGGCCCGGAGTGCGGCGGCGCGGCGGGTGGGGTCAGCGGGCGACGAAGCGGCCGCTGGGGGTGCCGAGGACCTGGCCGTCCTGGAAGGCGAGGCGGCCGCCGACCACGGTGGCGACCGGCCAGCCCTTGACCTTGTGGCCCTGGAACGGGCAGTGGTCCTGCCCGGACAGCAGCAGCTCGGTGGTGACCTCCTGCTCCAGCTCCGGGTCCACGATGGTGAGGTCGGCGTCCATGCCCACCATCAGGCTGCCCTTGCGGCCGGCCAGCCCGTACGCCCGCGCGGGGTTGCCGGAGGCGAGTTCGGCGACGCGCTGCGGGGTCAGGCCGCGGCGGTGCATACCCTCGCTGAGCAGGATCGGGTAGAGCAGCGCGGTGCCGCCGAAGCCGGGCAGGGCGGGCCACAGCTGGTCGCCCTTGTGCTCCTCCATGCAGCAGGCGTGGTCGGAGGCGACCCAGTCGACGGTGCCGTCGAGCACTCCCGCCCACAGCGCCTCGGTGTCGGCCGACGAACGGATCGGCGGGTTGACCTTCGCGCCGAGGCCGCCGCGCCGGTCCAGGCTCTCGTAGTCCAGGCACAGGTGGTGCAGCGTCACCTCGCAGCGCAGGTCGAACCGGCTCGACGCCTTCGCCGCGGCGGCCGCCGCGATCGCGTCCGCCGAGGACAGGTGCAGCAGGTTGACCGGGCAGCCGGTGGCGGCGGCCAGCGTGGTCGCCTCGCCGATGGCGACCTGCTCGGTCAGCGGCGGGCGGGCGTCGGAGTACGCCTTCAGCGTCTGCGGGTCACCGGCGGCGCGCACCCGGTCGATGAACAGGCGCATCAGCTCGGCCTGCTCGCAATGCAGCGACAGCGACACCCGCCGCCCCTCGCGCTGGTTGGCGGCGACGGCCTCCATGATCTGGTACAGGTGGCCCAGGTCGTACTCGTCGCTCATGGTGAACGACTTGGCGTCGCGGGAGTCGGCCGACAGGTTGAAGCCCTTGTAGAACATGTAGTACTTGAACGAGCTGACGCCGTGCTCGTCGACCAGCGACGGCACCTCGCCGACCTGCGCGGTGTCCATGGGCGCGAGGTGGAACCCGTAGTCGGTCCAGGCGTGCCCGGCGACGGCGTCCAGCACCTGCGGGAAGATCTCGGCGTACGGGCCGGTGCGGTTGAGGTAGTGCTGGCCGGTGCGGAAGTAGGACAGCACCGTGGTGACGCCGCCGACCAGCGACGAGCGGGTCTCCTCGGCCGCGTCCACCGCCAGGTCGCGGTAGATGCCCAGGTGGTAGTGCGCGTCGACGGCGCCGGGGAACACCAGCCGGCCGCGGGCGGAGATCACCTGCTCGGCCTCGGCGGCGTCGATCTCGTCGGCGATGGCGGCGATGCGCCCGCCGCGGGCGGCGAGATCGGCGCGGACGGTGCCGACGTACGGCAGGACGAGCGTTCCATCCTTGACCAGCAGGTCATAGCGGGCCACGGCATACCTCCAGGGGGTGCGTTTCGCACACTGTAACGGGGTTTCCTTTTGGCGGATAGGGCGTGTACCTTTCTCGCATGCCGCCCGCCGCCCTGTCCGGGATCACCGTCGTCGACGCCGCGACGCTCTTCGCCGGCCCGCTCGCCGCGACCATCCTCGGCGACTACGGCGCGGACGTCATCAAGATCGAGCACCCCGGCAAGGGCGACCCGTCGCGCGGGCACGGCCCGTCCCGGGACGGCGTGCCGCTGTGGTGGACCATGCTCGGCCGCAACAAGCACACCGTCACCCTGGACCTCGGCCGGGCCGAGGGCGCGCAGCTGGCCAAGCGCCTGCTCGCCGGGGCGGACGTGCTGATCGAGAACTTCCGGCCGGGCACGCTGGAGCGCTGGGGCCTGTCCCCCGAGGTGCTGCACGAGCTCAACCCGCGCCTGGTCATCGCCCGGGTCACCGCCTTCGGCCAGTTCGGGCCGTACGCGCACCGCCCCGGCTTCGGCACCATCGCCGAGGCGATGAGCGGCTTCGCCGCGATCACCGGCGAGCCGGACGGGCCGCCGACCCTGCCGCCGTTCGGGCTGGCCGACGGCATCTCCGCGCTGACCTGCGCGCAGGCGGTGATGACCGCGCTCTACCACCGCGACGCCAACGGCGGCAGCGGGCAGGTGATCGACCTGGCCATCGTCGAGCCGATGCTCACCGTGCTCGGCATGCAGGCGATGGCGTACGACCAGCTCGGGCTGGTGCAGCGGCGCACCGGCAACCGCTCGGTCAACAACGCGCCGCGCAACACCTACCGCACCCGCGACGGCCGCTGGGTCGCCGTGTCCACCAGCGCGCAGGCCGTCGCCGAGCGGGTGCTGCGCCTGGTCGGCCGGCCCGAGGTCATCGACGAACCCTGGTTCGCCTCCGGCGCCGGGCGCGCCGCGCACGCCGAGCAGCTCGACGCGTACGTCGGCGGCTGGATCGCCGAGCGCGACCTGGCCGAGGTGGCCGAGGCGTTCGAGGACGCGCAGGCCGCGGTCGCCCCGATCTACGACATCGCCGACGTGTTCGCCGACCCGCAGTACACCGCGCTCGACTCGGTCACCACCGTGGACGATCCCGTGCTCGGGCCGGTGCGCATGCCCAACGTGCTCTACCGCATGACCGCGACCCCGGGCCGCATCGGCTGGACCGGGCGGCCGCGGGGCGCCGACAACGACGCCGTCTACCGGGACCGGCTCGGCCTGACCGAGGACGAGCTGGCCGCACTGCGTACCGCCGGAGTGATCTGATGCAGGGCCTCGACCTGGACCGACACGCGCTGCAGCCCTCGCCCAGCGGGCGGGCGCAGCCGACGCCGTGGGCCGCGCTGCGCGGGCGGCCCGTGCTCGACCTGGCGCATCCGATGCGCCGCGGCATGCCGCAGTCGCCCAACCACCCGCCGTTCCGGATGGCCCTGGAGCGCCGCCACGGCGACATGATGCGCCCGGACGGCGGCTCGGCCGCCAACGAGCTGATCGTCACCGGCGGCCACGTCGGCACCCACGTGGACGCGCTGGCCCACGTGTCGCAGGACGGGCTACTGCACGGCGGCCGCGACGCCGCCGCGCTCACCTCCCACCAGGGCTTCAGCGACCTGGGCATCGACACGTTCCCGCCGTACCTGGGCCGGGCGGTGCTGCTCGACGTCGCGCGCGGGCACGGCGTCGGCGTGCTGCCCGCCGGGTACGAGATCACGCCGGACGACCTCGACCGCGCCGCCGCGGGGCTGACCATCGGCGCGGGCGAGGTGATCCTCATCGGCACCGGCTGGTCGCGCCGCTGGGACGAGCACGACGCGTTCATCGGCCGGCGCGACGGCACCCCCGGCCCCGGCGAGGCGGGCGCCCGCTGGCTGGCCGCGCACTCCCCCGCCGCGGTCGGCGCGGAGACCATCGCCTTCGAGCAGATCCCGGCCGGTCGCGGCCACGCCGTGCTGCCCGCGCACCGGGTGCTGCTGGTCGAGCACGGCGTGCACATCGTCGAGACCATGAACCTCGCCCCGCTGCTGGACACCGGAGCCCGCGAGCTGCTGCTCGTGCTCAACCCGCTGCCCCTGGCCGGCGCCACCGGCGCCCCGGTCCGCCCCCTGGCGGTGCTCGCATGACGACACTCGACGCCGCCGAGGTGATCACCTCGGAGAACGCCGTGCGGACGCTCGCCGCGTTCGCCGCGGACTGCCGCACGGCCGCGATCCCCAACGGCGTGCCCGGACGGGTGCTCGACATCCTCGGGCTGGCGCTGGCCGCGCAGGACGACCCGGCCGTCACCGCCGTGCTGGCCTCGGTCCGGCGCTGGGGCGGCACGCCCGAGGCCACCGTCATCGGCGCCGGCGACCGGCTGCCCGCCCCGGCCGCCGCACTGGTCAACGGCGTGATGGCGCACGCGCTCGACTTCGACGACACGCACCTGCCCTCGGTGCTGCACCCCAGCGCGAGCATCGTCCCGGCCGCGCTCGCCGCGGCCGAGGCCACCCGGGCGACCGGCCCGGAGCTGGCCCGCGCCGTCGCCGCCGGGATCGAGATCTGCAACCGGCTCGGCATGGCCGCGTACGACCGCGAGCTGCGCAACTCCGTGTTCTTCGAGCGCGGCCTGCACGCCACCTCGATCTGCGGCACGGTCGGCGGCGCGGCCGCCGCGGCAATGCTGTACGGCCTGGACGCCGACGGCATCGCGCACGCCATGGGCATCGCCGCGTCCATGGGCGCGGGGTTGCTGGAGGCCAACCGCACCGGTGGCACGGTCAAGAAGACGCACTGCGGCTGGGCCGCGCACGCCGGAGTGAGCGCGGCGGTGTTCGCCGCCGACGGGCTCACCGGGCCGCCGACCGTGCTGGAGGGCCGGTTCGGCTTCTTCGCCGCGTACACCGGCGGGTTCCTCGACGCCGACGCGCTGCTGGGCGACCTCGGCACCCGCTGGGAGCTGGCGCGCACCGTCTACAAGCCCTACCCGACCAACCACTTCACGCACCCCGGGATCGACTGCGCGCTGGCGCTGCGGGCCGCCGGGCTGGACCCGGCCGCCGTCGAGTCCATCGAGCTGGGCGTGGCGGCGCCCGTGCTGCGCACCATCGCCGAGCCGGCCGCGGAGAAGGCCAGCCCGCGCTCGGCGTACCACGGGAAGTTCTCCGGGCCCTACACCGTCGCGTCCGCGCTGCTCGGCGGGAGCGGCCTGGGCCTGGGTCTCGACGACTTCGCCGCGCTGGAACCGGATCGGCTGGCGCTGGCGGCGCGGGTGACCTGCGTGGCCGACGAGCGGGCCACCGCGCTGTTCCCGCACGCGTTCGCGGCCGTGCTGCGGGTGCGCACCGGCGACGGGCGCCGCTGGGAGCACCGGGTCGACTCCTCGCGCGGCAGCGAGCGGCACCCGCTGAGCGAGCAGGAGCTGGCCCGCAAGTTCGCCATGAACGCGGCCAGGACCCTGGACGCCGGACGGGCCGGCCGGCTCGCCGAGGCGGCGTTCGCCGGCGACGACGCCGCTCGCCTGCTCGGGCTCACCGTCGGCTCACCGCCCGAGTGCTCCGCGTAGTCGTCGCGCCGCGCGGAGCTGCAAAAACGGCTCTCAGCGGGTTTCACTGCGACGCTGCCGGGCATCCCCTCACGAAGGCCGGAAACGGCCGACAGAGGCCGGTGCGCCGGGCATGCACCGGCCCGCGAGGTAGGGAGGCCGCATGGACGCCATCGAACTGCTCATCCATGACCACCGCCGGTTCGAGGCACTGTACGACGCGTACGAGCGCAGCCGGCCGACGGCGACGGACATGGAGAAACGGGCCCTGGTCGACCGCATGATCGAGGGCCTGACCGCACACGCGTTCATCGAGGAGACGATCTTCTACCCGGCGGCGCGCCAGGCCGTGCCGCAGACCACCGATCACATCCTGGAGTCCGTCGAGGAGCACCACGTGGCGGCCTGGCTGCTGTCCGAGCTGCGCGACCTCGAGCCCGAGGATGAGAAGTTCGACGCCAAGGTGGCGGTGCTGATCGAGCAGATGCGCCACCACCAGGAGGAAGAGGAGCAGGACTGGTTCCCGGAGGTGCGCGCGGCCATGGGCGCGCACCGGCTGGACGAGCTGGGCCAGCGGATGCAGGCCGCACGGGACGAGGCGCCCGCCGATCCCCTGGGCGTGCCCTCCGCGCGGTCCTGACCGAGCCGGACGGGCCCGGGGGCGACCGGGCCCGTCCCGCTCCGGTCAGCGCCGGAACTCGACCGCATCGGTGAGAATGACCACGTCGTGATCGGCTCTGGTTTCCAGGGGCGCTGAGCGGCTACCTTCCCCTGGTGACCCCCGACGCGTGGTTCCTGGACGCCGCCGAGCGCGGCAACCCGGCGACCGAGATCGATCGCCGCCACCCCGACGGGCTGGCCTGGAGCCGCGGCAACCTGGCCCGGCCGCTGGTGCACGGGGCCACGTACTTCCGCGAGCTGGTCAAGACGCTGGAGGGCACGCGGGAGGGCGACCTGGTGCTGTTCACCGACTGGCGCGGCGACCCGGACGAGCGGCTGGCCGGGCCGCGTACGCAGGTCACGCGGGTGCTCGGCGAGGCCGCGCGGCGCGGGGTGCGGGTGCACGGGCTGCTGTGGCGCTCGCACCCGGACTGGCTGCACTTCAGCTCGCCGCAGAACCGCCAGCTCGCCGAGGAGCTGCAGCAGGCCGGCGCGCACGTGCTGCTGGACATGCGGGTCCGCTTCGGCGGCTCGCACCACCAGAAGCTGTTCGTGGTACGCCACCGCGACCGGCCCGAGCGCGACGTCGCGTACGTGGGCGGCATCGACCTGTGCCGGGGCCGCAACGACGACGCCGCACACGGCGGCGACCCGCTCGCCCCGCCCATGGCCGAGGTCTACGGGCCGCAACCGCCCTGGCACGACATCCAGCTGGAGCTGCGCGGGCCCGTCGTCGGGGACGTGGAGCTGGTGTTCCGCGAGCGGTGGGACGACCCGAGCGCGCTGTCGCTCAACCTCGCCGACCACGTCCGCGACCTGCTGTCGCGGCTGCACACCGAGGTCGTGCCGCTGCCCGAACAGCTGCCCGATCCGCCGGAGTGCGGCCCGCACGCGGTGCAGACCCTGCGCACCTACCCCCGGCGGCGGCTGGGCCGCTACCCGTTCGCCCCGCGCGGCGAGCGCAGCGTCGCCCGCGCCTACCTCAAGTCCATCGCCCGCGCCCGGAACCTGATCTACGTCGAGGACCAGTACCTGTGGTCGGGCCGGGTGCTGCGGCCGTTCGCGCAGGCGCTGCGGGACAACCCGGAGCTGCGGCTGATCTGCGTGGTGCCGCTGGCCCCCGACGCGGCGTCGCCGACGGTGTCGATGGCCGAGTCATGGGGCCGCAAGCAGGCCATGAAGGTGCTGGCCAAGGCCGGCGGCGACCGGTTCGCCGTGTACGGCCTGGAGAACGCCGCCGGCACCCCGATCTACGTCCACGCCAAGACGTGCGTGGTGGACGACGCCTGGGCCACCGTCGGCTCGGACAACTTCAACATGCGCTCGTGGACCTACGACTCCGAGCTGACCTGCGCCGTCGTCGACGAGTCGGCCGAGCCGAGCTGGGCCCGCGACCTGCGCCTGGAACTGATGCGCGAGCACCTCGGGCTCGCCCCGGCCGACGCCGCCGAGCGCCTGGGCGATCCCGCCGCCGCCTTCGACGCCTTCGCCGAGGCCGCCGCCGAGCTCGACGCCTGGCACGAGGCGGGCGGGATCGGGCCGCGCCCCCGCTCCCGGCTGCGCCGCTACCAGCCGCCGGACGTGCACGGCTGGCGGCGGGTGCCCGCCCGGCTGGTGTACGAGTTCATCTGCGACCCCGACGGCCGCCCCGGCGGCATGCGGGTGCGCAACCGCTTCTGACCGGTCAGGCGCCCAGCAGCACACGGGAGGCGTCGCACGCGCCGGTGACCCGGGCGAACAGGCCTCCCACGCCGACCACGCGCAGCTCGCGGCCCTCGCGCCAGGCCCGGTGCCGGGCCGCCAGCAGGATGCTCAGGCCGCACGAGTCGCACTGCGACAGGCGGGACAGGTCGACGTCGACCCGGTGGTCGTCGGCCGTCCCCGCGAGCACGTCCGCGAGCAGCCGACCGGTCGACAGGTCCAGCTCGCCGGCGAGCACCACCAGGGTGCGGGCCGGCTCCCGGAGCACGTCAACCGTCAGCACGGTCGTCATCGCCTCCGGCGGGATAGGCGCGCAGCCGGATCCACACCCGCTTGCCGCCATGATGGTCCTCGACCCCCCACCCGGCGGCGAACCGCTCGATCAGCGCCAGGCCGAGGCCGCCGTGGGGGCCCGGCTCGCGCCGGCGGGGGATCACCGAGCTGCCGTCGGCGGCACTGACGGTGACCATCGCGCCGTGCGCCTGCACACGCACCTCCAGGCAGCCGCCGCCGTGCCGCACGGCGTTGCCGACCAGCTCCGAGATGAGCAGTCCCGCTTCGTCGAGCCAGTCGCCATCGGCGTACCCCCACGTGAGCAGGATCTGCCGGAGGGTGTGCCTGGCGCCGGTCGGTGCGGAGAGGCCCAGCGGCAGGTCCAGACTCGCGCTGAGCTCGCTCATGACGGCCACCTCCTTGCCGCGGTCATCCCGGTCGTTCTGACCGCCCTATACCCGGCCAGTTCAGCACGGATAACCGGATCGAAGCAACGAGCGGCGTAGTTCACGACATACTGCGGCGAGTCGGCGATCACTCCCGGCCCGCAGGCGGCGAATCGGCGGTCACTCGCCGGACAGCAGGCGGCGTGCCGAGCGCACGACGGCCTCGTCGACGAGCCGGCCGCGCTCGTCCAGGCACACGCCCGATCCGTCGCGTACCGCCTGCTCGTGGCGTCGCACCAGGTCGCGGGCCGCGGCCAGCTCGGACTCGGCCGGGGTGAAGACCTCGTGCACCACCGCAAGCTGCGCCGGATGGATGCAGGCCCGGCCGCGGAAGCCCAGCCGCTTGAGCGCCAGCGTCGATTCGCGCAGCGCGTCGAGGTCGCGGAAGTTCACCGAGACCGGCGCCACCGGCGGCGCGATCCCCGCCGCGGCACACGCCAGCACCGCATGCGAGCGCGCCCACCACAGCTCCCGCTCGTCCGGCCCGAGCACGACGCCCAGGTCGGCGGCGAGGTCGGCCTCGCCGAGCTGCAACCGCGCCACCCGCGGCCCGCGCGCGATCACCGGTGCGGCCAGCACCGCGGCGGCCGACTCCAGCAGCGGCACCACCCGGACCGCACCCGGCGGCAGACCGGCCCGCTGTTCCAGCCGAGCCAGCAACGTGTCCAGCGCCGTGAGCTGCTCCACCGACTCCGTCTTGGCGAAGTACAACCCGGCCAGCCCCGGCCCGACAACCGCCGCCGCATCGACATGCCCCAGTTCACCCGGATTTATGCGTACCCAGATCCGCGGTACCCCGCCCGCGGCGATCGGCGTGGCGGTGAAGATCGCTGTATCCGGTCCAGATGTGTGGTTTGACCCGAGGTTCTGACCGGAAACGGCGATCTTGCCCGCGCCCGCACCGGCCGCACCGGGGGCGGGCGCGGCGTCGTCGGCGGTGGCGGACGCGGCGGCGGGTGCTGACGCCGCAGCGGCCAGGAACGTCGCGACCGCCGCGCGGGCGGCGTCCTTGCCGGACGGAGGGACGGCGTCCTCCAGGTCGACGATGAGCGCGTCGGCGCCGACCGTCAGCGCCTTGGCGAGCTTTGCCGGCGAGTCGCCGGGGACGTAGAGATAGGACCTCACGCGGGCCCACCCTCATCGGACAGCCTCGAGCGGGCGTCGGCGAGGGGCCCGACACCGCCTGCGCCTGCGCCGGTGACACCGTCGCTGCTGGTGCTCGTGCCGCCGCCGTCGCTGCCGGGGCGTGCGGTGACGGCGACCCGGTAGGTGTCGTCGCTGCCGGGGAAGCTGTGCACCGAGATCGTCGAGATGGGCACGATGTTGCCGTCGAGCAGCACGTCACGACCCTCGGCCACCGCCTGCGGGGTGATGGCGGCGGTGACGTACTCGGTGACGTGCACGATGTCGGAGGGTTCGAGCTCGTGGGCGGCCAGGGTCGCGGCGGCGTGGGCGTAGCCGCCGATCGCGGGCAGGTGGATCGTCACGCTGAGCCTCACCGATCAGTCGACGTCGGGCGGTCGAACGGCGTGCCGCGAGGCGGCGCGGGTGCCGGGTGCCGTCACCGGCCGGAAGTCCTCGTACCAGCGGCTACCATGCACCGACGCTAGCCAGGCCGGCACCAGCCCGTCAAGAGGTTGTTTCTCACAGCGGATCAGTGTTTCCATTACGCCCGTGGGATCACATACCAACGGCTGGTGGATTCTGCTCCACCTCGTTCTCTTCGTCTTCTGGCTCGGCGGCGACCTGGGCGTGTTCTGGTCGAGCCGGTTCGTCCTCCGCCCCGACCTGACCCCCGCCGCGCGCGCCACCGCCCTGAAGATCATGGGCGGCCTCGACCTCGGCCCGAAGATCTGCCTCGTGCTCTTCCTGCCCAGCGGCGTCACGCTGATGGCACTGGAACCGCACGGCGCGCAGGTGTACGGCGTCAACCCGTTCTCCTGGCCGGCCGTGGTCGGGGTGTGGCTGCTGGCCGCCGCCTGGCTCGCGGCCACCATCGCCGACCACCACCACCCGGGACGCCGGCCGTGGGTGCGCCGCGCCGACTGGACGATCCGGCTGACCCTGATCGCCGCACTCGGCGTGCTCTCCGTCTACACGCTGGTCGCGCAGAGCCCGTTCGGGGTGGACACCAATCCGCGCTGGCTGGGCGCGAAGCTGCTGCTCTACACCGTGGCGATCGGCTGCGGGCTGGGCATCCGGCTGACCCTGCGCCCGTTCGGCCCCGCCTTCGGCGCGCTCATGACGACCGGCTCCACGCCCGAGGTGGAGCGGACGCTGAAGCGCTCGATCGACGGCTGCCTGCCGTACGTCTACGGCATCTGGGGCAGCGTGCTCGCCGCCGCCGCGCTCGGCGTCCTGAAGCCCTTCGCCGACCTGTGACCCGCAGCCGCTTTGCTCTGCACACACATACGCGCCGCGCGTATCTGTGTGCAGAGCAAAGCCGGAAGCATTGACGTCCGTCCACCGCATCCTCATCATGTTCCTCAACCCGAAACGATGTTTCGCTCAAGGAAACGGGAGGATCCATGCGAACCTCGACCGAACGCCGTGGCCTGCGGCGCCTGTTCACCGCCGGGCTCGTGGCCACGCTGGCCGCGGGTGCGGCGGCACTGGCCGCCCCCGCCCCCGCCGGGGCCGCCTACTCGACCGTCGCCGCCTACGCCACCACCGTCAGCGGCGACGCCGCCGACGTCTACCACCCCGTCACCGGCTCACCGCACGACCCGTGGCCCGTGGTGCTGCTGCTGCAGGGCGCCAACGTGGACAAGTCCCAGTACGCCGGGTACGCCCGCAAGGTCGCCTCGTACGGCTTCGTGGTCGTGGTGCCCAACCACTACCAGTTGCTGTTCGGCCAGCCCGGTCTCTACGCCACCGGCGCGCAGGCCGGCTGGACCGTCACCTGGGCCCAGGCCGAGAACGCCCGCGCGGGCTCGCCGCTGCTCGGCGCGCTCGACCCGGGCACGCTGCTGCTGCTCGGGCACTCGTTCGGCGGCGCGGCCGGGCTGGGCCTCACCACCGGCCTGTGCACGCCGCCGTTCTGCGCGGTGCCGACCCCGGCGCCCCCGCAGCTGAAGGCCGCCGCGTTCTACGGCACGAACAACACCAACCCGGCGACGGGGACGACGCCGCCGGTCGCCAACACCGTCCCGGTCGCGCTCATCCAGGCCGGTGCCGACGGCATCGGCAGCCCCGCCAACGGGTACGCCACGTACCAGGCGCTCGGCTCGCCGCCGAAGCTCTGGGTCAGCCTCCACGGCGCCAACCACTACGGCATCACCGACACGCAGAACCCGGCCGGGGCGCGCCCCGACCTGAACCCGCAGACGCTCAGCCAGTCCGTGAGCATCGAGACCACCGGCCGCTGGGCCGCGTTCTGGCTGCGCGCGCAGCTCGGCGACCCGGTCGGGCGGGCCTGGGTGTCCGGCGCGGGCGACCTGCTCGACGCCAACGTCACCACCCAGTTCGCGAGCTGACACCAGCGGGCCGCCCCGGTCACGGGGCGGGGCGGCCCGTGCCGCGGGTTCAGCGCCGGTTCTGGGGCTCGCACTCGCCGCAGGCTTCGGCCGCGGCAGACCGGACCCGGGCCGCGAGCTGAGGAATTCGCGGCTCAGCGCAAGGTGGAGACATCCAAAGTAGAGTGTGAGATTGTTGTCTGTATCGCAGGCTGGAACGGCGTACCTCAATAGGTCTAGGCTCGCGCTCATGCTCATGGATGTGTTGCCTGTCGCGCTGCCGTGGGCTGCCGCGGAGCCGGAGACGCCCGCGCTGAGCGTGGCGCTCGCGGTGGAGGACTTCGCCCCCACGCTGCTCGCGTTCGCCGGGTTCCTGCTGCTGGCGCCATCCGCGCTGGGACGCATCGGCGCCGTCCTGATGGGAGCGGGCGGCGCGGCCAAGTCGACCTGGAAGCTGCTGCACTCCGCGTGGGCGATCGAGGTGCCCTGGCTGGACGACCTGCTGTTCCCGCTGCTCGGCGCGGGCGGGCTGCTGCTGGCGGTGTCGCTGCACGGCTCGCTCGGCTGGTGGCGCTGGCCGCTGTGGGCGGCCGGCCTGGGTGCCGCCGTGCCCGCGGTGCGGGCCTGGGACGTGCAGCCGGCGTTCCTGTTCGCCACCGTGATCGTCGTGTGGATCAGCGTGCTGGGCGCGGTGCGCGCCTGGCGGCACGGTGCGGCGCTGGCCGCCGGGCTGTTCCCGGTGAGCGTGCTCGCCGTGATGGCGCTGGTGCCGCTGCGCGGACACGCCGCGAGCGACGCGCTGGCGTTCCAGTGGGTGCAGCAGAGCATCAACACCATGGCGCAGGGCGTGTTCTGCCTGGCCGCGTGGCTGACCTACCGTGCCGTACGCGGCCACGGCAAGGACTTCACGCACTACGGCGAGGATGACGTGCCCCGGTGGACCGACCGCGACCGTGCGGACGACGCCTGGGCGGGCCGACCCGACCGGCCGGACGACACCTGGGCGGGCCGCCACGGCCGGCCGGCCTACGAGCGCCGTCCGGACGAGCGCGCGACCGCCTACCCGTCACAGCCGGCGGGCCGGCGCCGCCGCGATTAGAGCGCGGTCAGCCCGCGTAGCCGAGCTGCTCGGAGATCCGGGCCGCGGCCGCGGTGAGCTGCTGTGCCGAGTCGCCCTGGTCGGGCTTGAACCGGGCGGCCGGGCCGGCGACGCTCAGCACCGCGACGACGTGCCCGTCGTGGTCGAACACGGGGGCGGCGATGGACGCGGCGCCCGCCTGCCGCTCCCCCAGCGAGGTGGCGTAGCCGCGCCTGCGGATCGCGGCCAGCTCCTTGCGCAGCTTCGCCGGGTCGGTGATCGTCTTGTCGGTCACCGCCTGCAGCGGGTGGCGCTCCAGGTAGGACTCCACCTCGGCCTCGGGCAGGAACGCCAGGAACGCCTTCGACGACCCGCCGGCGTGCAGCGGGTACGGGATGCCGAGCGTGACCTCCATGCGCAGCTCCTGGTCGGGCACGACCTGGTCGACGTAGAGGCGGGTGTCGCCGCGCCGCAGCGACAGGGTGGCCGTCTCACCGGTCTGCTCGGCCAGCGCGCGCAGCTCCGGGGCGGCCATCGCGCGCAGGTCGGTGCGGGCCAGGTAGGCGCGGCCCAGCGCCACCGCCGCGTGGCCGAGGGCGTAGCGGCGAGTCACCGGGTCGACGGTGATGAGCTCGCGGCTGCGCAGCGCGGTGAGGATGCGGTGGACCGCCGCCTTGGTCAGGCCGAGCGCCGTCGCGATCTCGGTGACCCCGAGGTCGGGCTGCCCGCTGCGACCGAAGTAGAGCAGCACGTCCATCGCGCGCTCCACGGCGGCGATGGAGCGGGACTGGCTGTCGTCGTCGGCGGCGGTCGTCGCCTTCGCTGCGGCGCTGGTCGGCACGGGGGCCCTCCTGTCGGCACGGACGCCCGTCAGTGTAGATCGCCGTGCGGTCACGGCGCAGAGGCCGCACGGGCGTTGACACGGCTACCGCCAAGTCGTTACCTTCACGGCAACAGCGTTTCCTAATGCGAAACAAGGGCGGGTGCCGGGGTGGACAGCACGCAGCTGCGTACCGTGCTCAGCCAGTGGCCGAGCGGCGTCGCCGTCGTCACCACCGTGACGACCGCGCCCGACGGGACCCCGCGCGTGCACGGCATGACCGCCAGCTCATTCTCCTCCGTCAGCCTCGATCCGCCACTGGTCTCCGTCTGCCTGGGCAACCATCTGCCCACCCACGCGCTGGTGCGCGAGTCGGGCGTGTTCGCCGTCAGTTTCCTCGGCAAGGACCAGGCCGACGTCGGCCGCCGCTTCGCCGGCATGACCCCCGGCACCGCCGACCGCTTCGCCGGCACCGACTGGATCACCGGCCCCACCGGCAGCCCCATGCTCGCCGACGCGACCGGCCGGCTGGACTGCACGGTCGAGCACGCCTACCCCGGCGGCGACCACACCATCTTCGTCGGCCGGGTGCTGGAGGCGGACGTCCCCCGGGTCACCGCGCCGCTGCTGTTCCACTCCCGCAGCTGGGGCCAGCTCGCCGACCCCCTCCCCCACGAGATCACCATGACCGTGCTCGACGGCGCCCCCGCCACCGGCGCGGTGCTCACCGTACGCGACCGGCACGACCTCGCGCGCGCCCGCGAGCTGGCCGAGGCCGGTCCGGTGCGCGCCTACGTCGCCGACGCGTTCGCCCCCGAGCGGGAGGCCGCCGTGCTGGCCGTGCTCGACGAGCTCGCCGCGCTGCCCACCGTCGACGTCGGCTGCGCCGAGGACAGCGCGGCGTCGCCGCTGCAGGTGCGCCGGGTGCTGCAGGACGCGGTGGTGCGGGTGCGCCCCGCCGCGCTGCACGTGCGGCTGCTCGCCCACCACGGCCTCGGCCTGGTCAACGCGCTCGTCGCGATGAAGAGCGGCGTGAGCCGCTTCGACACCGTGCTCGACCCGGCCTCCGGCGGCCTGCCCGCCCGCGACCTGCTGCTGCTGGCCCGCCAGCTCGGCGTCGCCTGCGCCGACCCCCTCGTCCCCGACCTCGCCTGACATCCACAAGGGAGAGAAGTTCCATGGCCGACCGGCTGACCGGCGAACGCCTCGTCGACGACATGACCGCCGCCGAGCGCGAACGCGCCATGCGGGTGGAGGCGGTGCTGCCCGCGCTGCGCGCCGCCGCCGAACGAGCCGACGCCGCGGGCGAGTTCCCCGACGGCCACGTCGCCCTGCTGCGCGAGGCCGGGCTGCTCGGCCTGGTGGTGCCGGAGGAGTACGGCGGCCTCGGCGGCACGCTGCGCGACCTGGCCGCGGCGACGTACGCGATGGGCACCGCCTGCCCGTCCACGGCGCTGGCGTTCTTCTTCCACAACACCAGCGCCTCGCGCGGCCTGCTGCCGCTGGAGGCGGTCGACGCCGGGCTGTTCGACGAGGCCGACGTGCCGGTGGTGCGCGCGTTCGCCGAGAAGGTGCTGCGGCGCATGGCCACCGGCACCTGGCTGGCGAACTTCGCCAGCGAGTCGGTCAAGAGCGCGAGCGCGAACATCGCCATCTCGACCACGGCCCGCCGCGCGACCCGCGACGGCGTCGAGGGCTGGCTGGTCACCGGCGAGAAGTCGTTCGGCTGTGCCACCGGCGTCGCCGACACGTACCTGGTCACCGCCCGGCTCGACGGCACCGAGACCGCCGAGGGCCTGGCCCTGTTCCTGGTGCCGCGCGAGGCCGAGGGCGTCGCGTCCCGCCCGGCCTGGGACGGCCTGGGCATGCGCGGCTCGGCCAACCACGGCGTCACCCTGCGCGACGTGTGGATCCCGGCCGACGAGGCGCTGACCGTGCCCGGCGCGTTCGTGAAGATGCTCCAGTGCAGCCGGGGCAGCTTCGTCGGCAACCAGCTCGCCATCACCGCGGTGTACGTCGGCTGCGCCCAGGGCGTGTACGACGAGACCCTGCAGCGGCTGACCACGAAAACCTTCGCCGACACCGGACGGCCTGTTGCCGAGTCCCCCATGCACCAGGTGATCATCGGTGACATGACCGAGAACCTGGAGACGGCGTACCTGTGGCTGCGCCGCCAGCTGCTGCTGGAGACGTCCGAGCCGCCGCTGGCCCCGAAGTCCGACGTGTACCGCCAGTGGCGCCTGGCCAAGGGCTCGATCTGCGAGGCCGCGTTCGCGGTCGCGGTCGGCGCGTTCAAGGCCTGCGGCACCTCCGGCGCGACCCTGCACGGCACCATGGGCCGCGCCCTGCGCGACCTGGCGATGGGCCTGGTCATGACGTTCCCGCCGGAGCGCGGCCGGCTGGAGGCCGCCTCGATGGTCACCGCCGACCGCGCCAACGACCTGTTCGGGAACGTGGCGTCGTGAGCACCCCGAACCCTGCGGCCGGACCCGCCGCGCAGCCTCCCGGCGCTCCGCAGCCGGGCGATCGGCCGGCCACCGCGCGTTCCGGCGGGTTCGCGCCGCCCGCCGTCGCCGACCTGGTCGACGGCGGCTGGCGCGACTGCGCCACCCCGCTCGGCTTCGCGCTCGAAGACCCGGCCACGGGCCGCCCCGTCGGCGACGCCGTCGGCAGCGACCCGCAGCGCGTGGAGCAGGCCGTCACGGCGGCCGCCGCCCTGCACACCGCGGGCACGTGGCAGCGGGTGCCCGCCGCCGAGCGCGCCGACCTGCTCGACGCGGTCGCGGCCGAGGTCGAGGCCGCCGCACCGGAGATCACCGCGCTGGAGGCGTACGCCACCGGCGTGCCGATCCGGCAGACCGGGATGCTGTCGGTGATCCTCGGCGGCGCGTTCCGGCTGGCCGCGATGCAACTGCGCGAAGGCTGGCTGAGCAGCGCGATGCCGCGCGAGGACGGCCGCCTGGCCCACGTCGACCGGCTGCCGTGGGGCCCGGCCGCGTGCCTGGTGCCCTGGAACGCCCCCGCCCCGATGGCCGCGCACAAGGCCGCCAACGCCCTCGCCGCGGGCTGCCCCACCATCGTCAAGCCCAGCGAGTACGCCCCCTACGGCACGCAGGCGCTGGCCGCCGCCGTGGCCCGCGCGCTCGCCGCGGCCGGGCTGCCCGGCGGGCTGTTCCAGCTCGTGCACGGCGACGCGGGCACCGGCGCGCGGCTGGTGCGCGACCCGCGCGTGCGGGCCGTGTCGTTCACCGGCGGGCTCGCGAGCGGGCGCGCCGTCGCCGCCGCGTGCGCGTACGACATCAAGCCGGTGCAGCTCGAACTCGGCGGCAACAACCCGCTGGTCGTGCTGCCCGACGCGGACACCGCCACCGCGGCCCGCGCCGCCGCTGACCTGCTCACCACGCTCAACGGCCAGTGGTGCCGGGCGCTGGGCCGCCTCATCGTGCCCGCCGACCGCGCCGAGGAGATCCTGCGCGCGACGCTGGACCGGGTCGCCGCGCTGCGCGCCGGGTCGCCGCTGGACCCGGAGACCGACTACGGCCCGCTGGTCCACTCCGGCCACCGGGCCCGGGTGGCCGCGGCCCGCGACGCGCTGACCGCCGACGGCGGCACCGCGCACACCGCGCTGGCCGTGCCAGACGAGGGCAACTTCCTCAGCCCCACGCTGGTCACCGGCGTCGCCCCCGCACGCACCGTGCACGAGATCTTCGGACCGGTCGCCGCCGTGCACACCTACCCGACGGTCGACGAGGCGGTCGCGCTGGCCAACGGCACGCCGTACGGGCTGGAGGCGTACGTCTGCGGCGCCGACGAGGAGCAGGCGCTGGCCGTGGCGCGGCGGCTCACCGCGGGCGAGGTGAAGGTCAACGGGTCCAGCATCATGAGCCTGCACCTGTTCACCCCGCGCCCGGCCTGGGGCCTGTCCGGCTACTCCGAGGAGGGCACCGCCGAGACGCTGCGCTTCTTCACCAACGCGCGGGTCGTCGGCGTCGAGGGCGGCTTCGCGCTGCACGGACGGCCGTGACCGCCGCCGCACTGCGGGCCCTGCTCGCCGCCGATCGGGTCACCCACCTGCCCGGCGTGTACGACCCGCCCACCGCGACCCTGGCCACGCGCGCCGGGCACCGCGCCGCGCACCTGTCCGGCGCCGCCTGCGCCGCCCTCGACCTGGGCCTGCCCGACCTCGGCTACGTGCACGGCACGCACATCGCCGACCGCGCCGCCCGGATCGTGCCGGCCCTCGGCGGCGCGCCGCTGCTGGCCGACGCCGACACCGGCTACGGCGACGCGCTCCAGGCCGTGTGGACCGCCCGCCGCTACGCCGCCGCCGGGATCGCCGGGCTGCACCTGGAGGACCAGGTACAACCCAAACGCTGCGGCCACCTGGCCGGCAAGGAGCTGATCGGCGTTGCCGCGGCCGCCCGCAAGGTCCGCGCGGTGGTCGGTGACGGCACCGGCATCGTCGTGGTCGCCCGCACCGACGCGTACTCGGTCAACGGCCTCGCCGACGCGATCGACCGCGCCCGCGCCTACTTCGCCGCCGGAGCCGACGCCGTCTTCCTCGAAGGCGTGTCCGACCTGGACGAACTCGCCCGCGCCCACGCCGCGCTGCCCGGCGTGCCGCTGGTCCTCAACCGCTCCGAGGCCGCCGGGCCGCCCACCGCGCCGCCCCGGCCCTCGGCCGGCGACGACTCTGCGTCGCGCGGTCCCTCGGCCGGCGACGACTCTGCGCCGCGCGGTCCCTCGGCCGGCGACGACTCTGCGCCGCGCGGTCCCTCGGCCGGCAACTACTCATGGAGGCGTACGTGCGCCGCCGGGTCGCCGACCTGCCCAACGTCGAGCTGCGCGAGCGCCACGAG
>NZ_JBFAOU010000128.1:0-23123 GCF_040675365.1 Catellatospora sp. NPDC049609
TTTCGGGATGTGTCCACATCCCGAAACGAGTGAGCCGTCGAGCGCCATACCCTGCCGTGGCACGACCCGCCGTCAGGAGCCGCACCTGTCGGGGTACGACCGGCGGCAGGAGCCGTACCCGCCGAGACGCGTCGTCAGCCGCGCAGGTCGGCGAGCAGGGACTCGACCTCGGCGAACGCGTCGGCGGGCAGCGGGGTGAGCGCGAGCGGCGCGAAGTTCTCCTCGGCCTGCGCCACCGTGCGGCAGCCGGGGATGGGCAGGTTGTGCGGGCTGCGGGCGAGCAGCCAGCCCAGCGCGCCCTGGGTGAGGGTGCGGCCGTCGGCGGTCAGTGCCTCGCGGACCCGGTCGACGCGCGCCGCCCACTCCGGGGTGGGCACCCCGTCGTCGAACCAGCGCAGCCACTCCGGGGACTTGCCGCGCACGTCGTCGCCGCCGATGACCGCGCCCGCACCGTGGTACTTGCCGGTGAGCAGGCCCATCGCGAGCGGCCCGCGGTTGAGCCCGCCCAGGTCGCAGGCGGCGAGCACCTCGACCATCGCCGCGTTGTCGTTGAGCACCGAGGAGTCGTACTGCACCGCCGCGCAGTGCGTGCCCGCCTTGGCGAAGGCGGCAGCCCGCTCCGGGTCGTCGGTGCTCCAGCCGTACGCCCGGATCCGGCCCTGGGCGACCAGGTCCTCCAGCGTCTCGACCAGGTCCAGTGCCTGGCTGGTCGGCAGGCCGCCCAGGTGCAGCTGGTAGAGGTCGAGGTAGTCCGTGCCGAGCCGGTCCAGGATGCCGTCCAGGCAGCTGACCGCGTACGCGGGCGATGCGTCCTCGCCGGTGGCCAGGCGCGTCTGCTCGATGGCGGTGAAGCCGAACTTGCTGGCGATGACCACGTCGTCCCGCCGTCCGGCCAGGGCCCGGCCGAGCACCCGCTCGCTGTGCCCGGCGCCGTAGTTGCTGGAGGTGTCGAACAGGGTGATGCCGAGGTCCAGCGCGCGGTGCACGGTGCGGATGGACTCGTCGTCGTCGACCTCGCCCCAGCCGTAGGGCTGCCCGTCGGGGCCCCAGAACGGCCCGCCGATGGCCCAGCAGCCCATGCCCAGCGCGCTGACCTCGATGCCGCTGCGGCCCAGTGTCCGTTTCGTCATGACGACCAGCCTGGCACCTGGAGCGCGCTCCAGGTCAAGCTATCGTCGGGGCATGACCGCGTACACCCCCTCGGAGACCTCCCGGCGCAGCGGCTTCAGCATCGACACGCTGCGGTACTACGAGCGCATCGGCCTGCTCAGCGAGGTGGACCGCACGCCCGGCGGGCAGCGGGTCTTCACCGACGACGACCTGGGCTGGCTCGGCATGCTGCGCTGCCTGCGTGACACCGGGATGCCGATCAACCAGATGTGCCGCTTCGCGGAGCTGTCCCGCACCGGCGAGGACACCATCGCCGACCGGGTCGAGCTGCTGCGCGCGCACGCCGCGGCGGTCGAGGAGCAGATGGCGCTGCTGGACCGGCAGTACGGCCACCTGCGCGACAAGATCCGCTACTACGAGAGCGTGCTCGACGGTCAGCGCTGACCGAAGCGGTGTGGCCGGGTCAGCACCGACCAGGGCCGGAGCGGTGGCGGTCAGCGCTGGCCGGGGCCGCCCCATTGCACCGACACCTGGTGCACCGTGCGCTCGGCGCGGACCTGCATCAGCTCGCCCGCGATGACGGCGCGGTCCACCACGCCGGCCGCGCCGTCGCGGGTGCGGGTGACCCGCTCGCTGACCAGCACCGGGGTGCCCTCGGGCCGGTGCAGCAGGCCCGCGCTGGACGCGCTGAGCGCGGCGGCGGTGATCCGCTCCGACGCCGACGCGATCTCCATGCCCGCGTCGGCCAGCGCCGCGTAGAGGGCGGTGACGGCGAAGTCGGCGCCGCGCAGGCGGCTCGCGTACGGCTCGTCCACCCACGACACCTGGTGGATGGCGGGCGCGCCGTCGACCAGGCGCAGCCGTTCCAGCCGCAACGCGCGCACCCCGGCGTCCCGCTCGCCCCACAGCTGCGCCGCCCAGCCGGGCATGGTGCGCAGCGAGCTGGACACGACCTCGGTGGTGACGTGGTGGCCCTGCTCGCGCAGGTCGTCGACGAAGCTGCGCAGGGTGTCCAGCCGGTACGCCGGGCGCGCCGGGGCGACGAACGTGCCCCGGCCCGCCTCGACCACGATCAGCCCGTCGTCGATCAGGGCCTGCAGCGCCTGCCGCGCCGTCGCCAGCGCCACGTCGTAGCGGGCGCTGAGCTCGCGCTGGGCGGGCAGCGCGCTGCCGGGCGGATACTCACCGCGCCGGATGCGCTCGGCGAGGTCGGCGGCGATGGCCCGGTACCGGGACGGGCTCGGCATGCGGCGCTCCTGTTCGGCGGGACGGCGGGACCGGCAGCCAGTATCCCCGTCCCGCCGCGTCAGGGGGCGGCGTGGTCCAGCGCGGCGCGCAGCTCGGCGACGAACTCCCCGGCCTGCGCCGGGGTGGCGCCGTCGAGGATGCGGCGCATCAGGGCCGAGCCGACCACCACGCCGTCGGCGGTCCGGGCGCCCGCGACGGCATGCTCCGGGGTGGAGATGCCGAAGCCGAGCAGCACCGGCAGGTCGGTGTGCTCCTTGAGCCGGGCGGCGAACTCCCCCGCCCCGGCGGGCAGCTCGGCACGCTCGCCGGTGGTGGCCATGGCCGTGACGGCGTACACGAAACCGTGGCTGCGGTGCGCGATGGCCCGCAGCCGGGCCGGCGCCGCGCTGGGGGCGGCGACCAGGACCAGGTCCACGCCCGCCGCGGCGGCGGCCTGCTCCAGCTCGGCCGACTCCTCCAGCGGCAGGTCGGGCACGATCAGGCCGCGTACGCCCGCCTCGGCCAGCGCGGCGCAGCACGCGGCGGCGCCCTCCCGCGCGACGAGGTGGTAGTACGTCATCACGATCAGGGGCACGTCGAGCCGGACGGCGCGCAGGTCGGCGAGCAGCCCGCGCAGCGTGGTGCCCCGGTGCAGGGCGCGCTCGGACGCCTCCTGCACGGTGGGTCCGTCGACGGTCGGCTCGGAGAACGGCAGTCCGATCTCGACGGCGTCCGCCCCGGCCTCGGCGTACACCCGCAGGTAGTCGGTCCAGTCGGCGCTGACGCCGCCGGTGAGGTAGGGCACGAGCAGCTTGCGGCCGGCGTCGCGGCGGGCGCGCAGGTGCGTCTCGACGGGCACGCCCGTCACGGTCGGGACGGTCACTGGATCTCCATCAGGCTGTTCGAGTCCTTGTCGCCACGACCGGACAAAGTGATCATGACGGTGCTGCCGGTGGGCAGCTCGTCGGTGCCGGCGGCGCGCAGCACCCAGGCCACGGCGTGCGCCGACTCCAGCGCGGGCAGGATGCCCTCGCTGCGGGCCAGCCGCTTGACCGCGGCGACCACCTCGTCGTCGGTGACCGTGACGTACCGGGCGCGGCCGAGGTCGTGCAGGTGCGCGTGCTCGGGGCCGATGCCGGGGTAGTCCAGCCCGGCGGCGATCGACTCGGCCTCCAGGATCTGGCCGTGGGCGTCCTGGATGGCGTACGACCGGTGCCCGTGCATGATCGCGACCGCGCCCGCCGAGATCGCCGCGCCGCCCGCCGCCTCGACGCCGACCAGCTGCGCGTCCGTGTCGGCGAACCCGGCGAAGGTGCCCGCGGCGTTGGAGCCGCCGCCGATGCAGGCCACCACGTAGTCGGGCACCGCCCGGGGCAGCTCGGCGGCGCACTGGGCGCGGGCCTCGGTGCCGATGACCCGCTGGAACTCGCGCACCATCCACGGGTACGGGTGGGGGCCCATCACCGAGCCGAGGCAGTAGTACGCCTCGTCGACGCAGGTGACCCAGTAGCGCATCGCCTCGCTGGTGGCGTCCTTGAGGGTGCGGCTGCCGCTGGTGACCTCGACGACCTCGGCGCCGAGCAGGCGCATCCGGTGCACGTTGAGGGCCTGGCGGGCCATGTCCTTCTGGCCCATGAACACGGTGGCGGACAGGCCCAGCAGCGCCGCGGCGGTGGCGGTGGCGACGCCGTGCTGGCCGGCGCCGGTCTCGGCGATCAGGCGGGTGCGGCCCATGCGCCGGGCCAGCAGCGCCTGCCCCAGCACATTATTGATCTTGTGAGAGCCGGTGTGCGCCAGGTCCTCCCGCTTGAGCAGCACGTCGACGCCCAGCTCGGCGGACAGCCGCCAGGCCGGGGTGAGCGGGGTCGGCCGCCCGGCGTACACGGTGAGCAGGCGGTCGAGGTCGCGCCGGAAGCCCGCGTCGGCCCAGGCGTCGCGGAAGGCCTCCTCGACCTCGGCGCAGGCCGGGACGAGCGACTCGGGCACGTAGCGCCCGCCGTACTCGCCGAAGCGGCCGGTGGCGCCGGGATCGCGCATCAGCCCTGCTGCGGGCAGCAGCGCGGGCAGCGTCTGAGCAGTGATGGCACCCACAGTTCCTCCAACTGTTCTAGAACTGTTGCCCATACTGACACGGCGAGGGGCCGCCGCGCCACTCGGCGCGACGGCCCCTCGCGGACGGCTTTGCTCTGCTTACTCGTACGCACGTGCGTATGAGTAAGCAGAGCAAAGCGGATCAGCGGCGACCCGCGGCCGCGCGCTCCACCACCTCCTCGGTGGTCAGCGGGCTCTTCGGGTGGTGGCTCAGACACAGCGCGGCCCGCATCTTGCGGAAGGCGAACCCCTCCCCGCTGGCGTAGAACTGGCCGGTGCCCAGCCGGGAGATGTCCGGCACGTCGGCGCCCTTCGCGCGGGCCATCTCGCGCGCCGCCTCGATCTGCGCCGGGGCGTTGAGCAGCCCGAAGAACTGCGTCGCGGCGTTGCCGGAGATGCGGTTGTGCAGGCCCTTGGGCGCCTGCGTGGCGAAGACCAGACCCAGGCCGTACTTGCGCGCCTGCGACGCCAGCGCCAGGGTGCTCTGGGTGCACGCCGTCATCGGGCCGGACGGCGCGAGCGTCTGCGCCTCGTCCATCACCAGCAGCCCGCCCAGCGGCCGCTCCCCCGCCGGGTGCTGCTTGATCCACGCGAACAGCGCCATCTGCAGCTGGTTGACGAAGTTCTGCCGCTGCTGCTCCGACGGCAGCCCGATCAGGCTGACCACCGACACCCGGGCCCGCTTGCCGGGCGCCGGCGTCAGCAGCAGCCCCGGGTCGGCGGGCGCGCCCGAGCCGCCGAACATGGCGTCGGTGACCATCGCGGCGGTCAGGTTCTGCGACATCTCGAAGGCGATCTTCTCCGCTTCCTCGAGCTGGCTCACCCCGTCGGGCAGCGCGCCCAGCACGCCCACGAACGCCCTGATCCCGTCGCCGCCGGAGCGCGCGAAGTGGCGCAGCGCCTCGTTGAGCACCGCCTGCCCGCGTACGGCCTTGGCGGTGGCGCCGTCGACCTTGGCGCGCGGGGCGAGCGCGGCCACCGCGGCGTCGATCGCGGCGCCGAACTCGTCGGCGTCGTCGCGGACCAGCGCGAAGTCCGGCAGCGGCTGGAAGCTCAGCGGCCGCCCGGCCTCCCGGCGCGGCGTCCACACCACCACGTCGGTGTGCGCCAGGTACTCCGCCGACCGCGCCGCGTCCCCCGGCGACCAGCCCTCCGGCGGCTCGGGCCAGGGGTCGCCGAGGCGGGCCAGGTCGTTGTTCGGGTCCAGCACGATGGTGGACACGCCCTGCAGCGCGCACTCCTCGATCAGCCGCCGCAGCAGCACCGTCTTGCCCGATCCCGAGCCGGCGAAGACCGCCGTGTGCTTGCGCAGCGACTCCAGGTCCAGCCGTACCGGCTCGCCGTCCTCGAAGTCGGCACCCACCGTGATCGTCGGCGCGCCCGGCCGGCCGTCACCGGCCGCTTGCCCGCCTTCCCCGGCGGCGCGGTCGCGATCGGCCGCTCCACCGCTCGACGCGTCGGGGCCTGCCGGCGCGGACCCGGCCGCCGAGGCATCCTCGCCACCGGACGCGTCGGCCAGCGCGGCCCCGAGGCCGGCCCAAGCCCCGTCGCCGGTGCGGCCCGGCTCGCCGTGCCCCCCGGACAGCTCGGCCGCGACCTCACCGAGCACGGTACGCAGCAGCATGGTCCGTCCCGCCGGGCGCCGTGCTGCCAGCCAGGTGGACAGCGCCGGGTCGCGGTCGGCCAGCAGCTGCCGCAGCGCGGCGTACGTGCGCAGGTCGTCCTCGCCGATCGACAGGCGCGTGCCCCCGTCCTCGGCGAACGAGCGCAGCGCCTCCTGCGTCTTGGCGCCCTTGTTCCAGTCGGCGTTGCGCAGCAGGAACAGCTTGCGCTTGGTGATCCCGCGGGACAGGCCCGCGCTGGTGCGCGCCGCCTGGATGCGGGCCAGCGCGGCGACCGGGTGGGTGCGCGCGACGGCCCGGAACGACCAGTGCTGCTCGTCCTCGGTGGCCTCGTCGAGGCTGCGGCGCAGCCGCGCGTGCAGCGGCACCTTGCCGCCCTGCGGCGGGTCCACCCGGAACGCGCGGCCCGCCTCGCCCAGCTCCTCGATCCACGCGCTCAGGCCCGCCGCCAGCAGCCCCGGCATCTGCGCGTCCTCGCTGTCGCCGTGCAGCGCCCCGGCGACGTCGGCGGACTCGCGCAGCTCCGCGAAGCGCCGGTCGAGCTTCTCGTCGACCTCCGGCACCTGCCCCGGATCCGGGGACTCGGCGAACTCCGGCTCGGCGAACCAGCTCAGCTCCCGCGCCGAGCCCTCGCGCAGGCAGGCCTGCACGTGGTCGTTGATGCGGTTGATGAGCAGCCGCGGCGTGAACACCGTGGCCTGCGCGAACGCCTCCTCGCGGACCGGCCACGTCGGGTACGGCGGGGTGAAGCCCAGCTCGGCGAAGCGTACGCCGAAGCGCTTGGCCACGATCTCGTGCGCGATGTCGGCGCTGGCGATGCCCTTGAGGGTCAGCACCTCGCGGAACCGGTCGGCGACCGACTTCGTGGCGCGGGTGCGGATCAGCGTCCAGGTCGACGGCAGGCAGGCCAGCACGGTCAGCGTGCGGCGGGTCGACTGGCGCAGCGCCATCAGCCCGTCCGCGATCTGGTTGATCAGCAGCGTCTGCTCGGCGCTCTCCTCGGCCACCTCCCGGCCGGCGGTGGTGCTCCACAGCTGCGCGATGAGCGTGTCGATCTGGTCGATGGCGACGACGGCCGGGCCGGTCAGCGCCAGCAGCTGCGAGACCTCCTGCATGACCAGCTGCGGCGGCTTCTGCACCGGGTGGATGCCCCACTGCTGCCGCTCGCCCGGCTCCATCTCCGGCATCGACTGCAGGTACGTGTACCCGACGTCCTGCGCGGCCGGGTCGTCGGCCGCCGCCAGCAGCGCCAGCGCACGCGCGCTGTGGTGGCAGGCCATGCCGACCGGCCCGTCCAGCCGCCGCAGGGCCGCCGCGAACTGGTCCAGGTGCTCACGGGTCAGCGGCGCGGCCCCGGTGACGGCGGCAGTGACCGCCTCGGGCGCCTGCGCGCGCTCGCACAGCCGCCGCAGGAACACCGACAGCTGGCTGCCCCCGTCCAGGTGGTCGCGCTGCAGGCCGTTGACCACGGCCAGCGTGACGCTGGACCAGAACGCGGCCCCGTCCAGCAGCCCGACCAGGAAGAAGTAGCCGCCGTCGCGCTGGGTCCGCTCGCGTACCCAGCCGAGCAGGTGGGTCTTGCCGGAGCCGGCCTGGCCCTGCACCACCACGCCGATGGGGCTGCCGTCCGGGCTGCGGCGGGCGTCGTCCAGCCCGTGCAGCACGTGGCTCATCACGTCGCCGTGCAGTGCCGCCACGTGGAACGGCGAGCCGCGCCACACGTCGTCGGGCACCGGCGCGACGTCGAACCGCAGCGTCGCCAGCGCCCTGCGCTCGTCTGGTCTCATGCCGCCGCCTCGATCGAGATGAGGTGCTTGTCCTCCCCGCCGATGTGGATCGCGGCCGCGTGGTCCTCAGCGGTCAGAGTCTTCTGGTTCTCCTCCGGGACCAGCACGATGGTGCGGGCGACGGCCATCTTCATCAGCACGTGGTTGACGTCGGCGATGCTGTCGCCGGTCAGCTCCGCGCGCAGGTCGGTCAGGCTGACCCACGCGTTGGGCATGTCCGAGAGCTTGTCGTACGCGGCCAGCAGGCGCTTCTCCAGCCCGCGTTTGACCACCGGCTTCGGCCGGGCGGCGGCCGGCTGGGGCGCGGGCGGCGGGGTGCTGGCGGTGAACATGTCGGCCAGCGCGAGACCGTTGCGCTGCAGGTGGCGGTCGACCGCGCCGAGCAGCGCGTGCAGCGCCGGGTACGCCGGGCCGGGGCCCTTGGCGTACGGCTCGGTCAGCTCCTGCTTGCACCGCACCCAGCCCTCGTCGGTCAGCTCGTGCACCAGCGCGCCCTTGGCGCCCTTGCGCTTGGTGGCGAGCTTGGCGTCGACCAGGGCGCGGCTGTCCGCACCCGTGATCGACACTCCGTAGCGCTCGAGCAGCTCGCTGTTGGAGACCTCGCGGGCCTCAGCCATCAGCAGCATCAGGAACGCCTTCTGCGAGGGCTTGAGGGATGCCATGTGTTCACTCCTTGTGCGCGTCGGTGCGTCGGGATCGGAGGTACTGCTCCAGGTGTGCCAGCACGTCGCCGAGCTCGGTGAGGACCTGATCGTTGGTGAAGCGCAGCACGGCGAAGCCGTCGAGCTGCAGCAGGACGTCGCGGCGGCGGTCGTGGGCGAACCGGTGCCGCCCGCGGTGCTCCGCGCCGTCGATCTCGACCGCGCACCGCTCGGCCGGCCACACCAGGTCGATGACGTAGTGGGGGCGGGCGGGATACCGGCGGTTCCACACCCGGCCCGCCGACCACGCCACCCTGGCCAGCGCGGCCTCCAGCGCGGTCTCGGCGGCGCTGTCCGCCCGCGGGCGGCCCTCGACGGGCGGAAAGAACAGCGCGGGCGGCTCCGGGCGGACCACCGGCCCGCCGTCATCGGTCGCGACCAGGTCCGTGACGTGTGCCGGCAGCCGCACCGGGTACGCCGTGACCGGCTCGGCGGCGGGCAGCGGCGCGCCGGACAGCCACACCGCGAAAGAGCCGTGCGCGGCCAGCCAGCCGGCCGCGGCGGTGAGTGCCCGCTGCCGGGCCGCGGTCAGCCCGTCCGGCACGTCGACGAGCAGCGCGGCCTGCTCGCGCCGGTAGCCCGCGGCGAGGACCCGCGCCAGCCCGGCCGCCCGCACCTCCGGCGCGAAGCGGTGCCCGGGCGCCACCGCCTGCGCCGCCGATGCCGGCACGGACGCCGCGCCCGCGACGGCCGGCACGAGCGTCCGGTCGTCGTGCCGCTGCCGGGCCCGGAGGGCACGTTCGGCCAGGTCGGCGAGGAACGGTCCGAAGTGGGTGGTGGTCGCCGCGAGCTCCCGCGCCAGCGCCCGCACCGCGGCCGGCGCCGCTCCGCCGGCGCCCTCCAGGTGTTCGGCGCCGGGCAGCCAGGCCGGGAACAGCCGCAGCGCGGCGCGTTCCAGCTCGTCCAGGGCGCAGGCGACGAGCTGCGCGGCGGTGTCGGCGGGGGGCGGGTAGAAGGTCACCACTGCGGGGGCGTGCTCGGGCAGCGGGGTCAGGGCCAGCTCGACGGCCTCGGTGGACGCGCCCCGCAGCCGGGCGACCCGGCCTGCCGGTGGCGGCGTCCAACCTGCTGTCATCCCAAGGCTCTCCCCGCTGCGACTGTTGGTGATTCTGTCGCTGCACTGGGTGGAGAGCAACCCGACAAACGTTTCATGACAACGTTTTCAGGCCATGAAGAATGTCGGATCGTCCTATCCCGAAGGCGCGCCGCTCCGTCGATGATCGTCGGCCGCCGAGAGCCGCCGGTCTCAGCGCAGGAAGTCGGCCACGGTCGGCGTGAACCAGCGGCGCGCTCGGGCCGCCGGGAGACGTCGTGCGAGGTCGCCGTTTCCGGTCGGAAGGTGCGGCTGGACTCTGCTTTCCGGCCGAGGGCGCCGATCCCCCGTGGAAGATCGCGGATCAGGTGCCGTAGACCTCTTCGAGCTCCAGGTCGAAGTCGACGCCGTGCTTCTTGAACCAGGTCAGCGGGTTGTGCGCGACGCCGTCGACGTGGATCTCCAGGTGCAGGTGGGTGCCGAAGGAGTACCCGGTGTTGCCCATCAGGCCGATGACCTCTCCGGCCTGGACCCGGTCGCCGACCTTGACCAGCACCCGGCTGGAGTGGCCGTACAGCGTCTGCAGGCCCTCGCCGTGGTCGACGATCACCGAGTTGCCGTAGCCGCCGTTCCAGCCGGCCTGCACCACGGTCCCGCCGCGCACCGCCATGTACGGCGTGCCCTCCGGCAGCCCGGCGAGGTCGAGCCCGCGGTGCGGGCTGCCCCAGCGCATGCCGAAGCGGGAGCTCAGCGTGTAGTCGTGCACGGGCAGCACCCACGCGTCGGGGGCGCCCTGGTTGATGGAGGTGCTCAGCGGCCGCTCGCCGCGGTTGGCCCGCTCGGCGACCTCGGCGCGGGCGCTGTCGGCGAACGACGCCAGCTGGTCGTAGGCCTTGGCGTCCGGCACCATCGCGCCGGCGCCGAAGGCGACGACCCCGGCTCCCGCCGCGGCCGTGACGACGACGGTGGCGTACCTGCTCCGCGAGGGGACTCCCGCGCGGCGCCGCCCGCGGTAGCGGTCGGCCTCCCTGACCAGCTCCGGCCGATAGCGCACGACCACACCCTCCGTCATGTCGGGCGCCGGACCTTCCGGAGCCCCGTTGCGGCGAGTCGCCCTCGCCAGGGATGGCACTGCTGCACAACCTAGCCAAATCGGGCATTAGACACAAGCCCATTGGTATGTAAAAAACTGTCCAAAAGGCTCGAAATTCGGCTCATGTTTCACGTCCGCCCGCCGGCCTGCAGATACTTCAGGCCCTTCGCCAGGTACGCCCGCGGGTTCGCGTCGACGTAGCGCGCCCAGGCTGTACGCGAAGTCGACCCGCGACGGCACGACGCCCATGTGCGCGCAGAGGATCCCGAACACCCGCCGGACGGCGGCCTCGTCGCCTCGGTGGGCACCCGGAGCGAACTCGTCAGTGGGGAGCATCACCCGGCCGTGTAGCACCTGCTCGCCGAACCGGTCCGCGAGCCGGGCCAGGTTCCGCTCCACCCACTGGGCCTCTTCCGGATCGATCGGGCATTTCGGCTTGCCCCACCTGGCCGCACCACCCCTTCCCCCGTGGTGGCGCGCAGGATAGCGCCCCGCCGCCACCCCTGCGGCGCACGTTCAGCGAAAGCTCAGACATCCGACGCACCATGGCTGCGCTCCACCCGAAACCGCCCGGCGCGCGATCCGTTGTCTCGCTTGAGGCGAAGGAGGTTTCGCCGCCGGTGGCATCGGGAAGCACCGTTGCACCGAGACAGTGGAGGCATGATGACAACGCTGGAAGGCACGCTCGACACGGCACAGCTGGGCGTGCTGCTGCGGGCACGCTACGAGGACGCCGCCGAGCAGGTGCGCATGCAGTCCGAGGCCGTCGCGCAGCTGCGCCGGTCGGGCGACCAGGGCCCCGGCGACGTCGCCGACGCGGGCACCATGGTGGCCGACACCGAGCAGCAGGACCTGCTGACCGCCGCGCTCGACGACCACAAGCGCAAGCTGGGCGAGGCCCTGGCCCGCCTGGAGGCCGGCACCCTCGGCACCTGCACCGGCTGCGGGCAGCAGATCCCCCCGGCGCGCATGGAGATCATGCCCTGGGCCACCCACTGCGTGAAGTGCCAGGCCGCCGCCGAGCGCTGGCGCTGACCGGCCCACCCCACCCACCGCCACCACTCCCGAGCCCCACTTTTTCATCGACATTGGCCTATGACACTGACTCCGGCGAGATCGGAGTCAGCGTCATAGGCCAAGTCTGTTGAAGGTCGCCCATCAGGCGGGCGCCGTGGCGGGGGCGGCGTGGATGAGGCGGATGACGCGCTGGCTGACCGCGTCGTAGTCGTGGTCGTTGGCCAGCTCCCCGCGGACCGCACCCTCGCCGAGCACCGCGATCCGGTCGGCCAGCGTCACGATCTCCGGCAGGTCCGAGGAGATGAGCAGGATCGCCATGCCCTGCCCGGCCAGCCGCGCGATCAGCTCGTGGAACGCCGCCTTGGTCCGTACGTCGATGCCGACGGTCGGCTCGTCCACGATGAGGATGTCGCAGCTCGCGGCCAGCCACTTGGCGAGGCTGACCTTCTGCTGGTTGCCGCCGGACAGCTGCCCGGCCAGCTGCTGCGGCGAGGCGAGCCGGATGCCGAGCAGCTCGGTGTACTCGTCGACGACGCGCCGCTCGCCGCGATCGGGGATCAGGCCGAGCTTGGCCAGCCGCCGCCACACGGTCACCCCGACGTTGCGGGTGATCGGCTGCTCCAGGAACAGGCCCTCGCCCTTGCGGTCCTCGGGCACGTAGCCGATGCGGTGCCGCCGCAGCGCCTGCCCGACGTCGCGGATGCGCACGGGCACGCCGTGCACCCGCACCTCGCCCGCCGTGATCTCGTCCAACCCGAGCAGCGCCTTGGCCAGCTCGGTGCGGCCCGCGCCGACCAGGCCGTAGAGTCCGAGGATCTCGCCGCGCGCCACGGTCAGCGACACGTCGCGGTGGCCGTGCCGGGTGCCGACCCCGGCCAGTTCCAGCGCGGGCACGGCGGCGCGGTCGACGGTGCGGTCGGCCAGCCGGACCGAGGCGTACGCGCGGCCGACCATCAGGTCGACGATCTCGTCGCGGGTGTACCCGGACAGCGGCTGTGCCTGCGCGACGCTGCGGCCGTCGCGCAGCACGGTGACCGTGTCGGCGACCGCGAACACCTCCTCCAGCTTGTGGCTGACCAGCACCACGGCGTGCCCGCCGGCGGTCAGCTTGCGCACGATGGCGTACAGCCGGTCGGCCTCCTCGCCGGTGAGCGAGGCGGTGGGCTCGTCGAGCAGCAGCACCTTGGTGTCCACCGACAGCGCCTTGGCGATCTCGACGAGCTGCGCCTGCGCCACCGACAGCTCGGCGACCCGGGTGTCGGGGTCCAGGTCGAGGTCGAGCAGGTCCAGGCAGCGGCGAGCCTCGGCCCGCATGCGGGCGCGGTCGAGCACGCCGAGCCGGTGCGGCAGGTGCTGCAGCGCGATGTTCTCGGCGATGGAGAACTCGGGCACCAGGTTGCGTTCCTGGTGCACCACGCCGATCCCGGCCCGCAGCGCCTCCAGCGGGCTGGCGAAGTGCACCGGCGCTCCGTCGAGCAGCACCCGGCCGCCGTCGGGCCGGTACACCCCGGTCAGGATCTTCACCAGGGTGCTCTTGCCCGCGCCGTTCTCGCCGAGCAGGGCGTGCACGCTGCCCGCGGCCAGTTGCAGGGTCGCGCCGTCGAGGGCGCGTACCCCGGGGAAGGTCTTGGTCAGGCCCTCGGCCAGCAGCATCACGACGACCTCCGGGACAGCTTCTGCCGGACCGCGCCGGACAGCACGACGCCGAGCACGACCGCGCCGACGATGAGGTCGACCCAGCGCCGGTTGATGGCGAACTGGGCCTGGGTGACGTCGACCAGCCGGATGATGAACGCGGCCAGGCAGGTGCCGAGCACGCTGACCACGCCGCCGGCCAGCGCGACGCCGCCGATGATGGGCGCGGCGAAGCTGGGCAGCAGCAGGTCGTCGCCGATGCTGGCGTTCACCGAGCCGGACTGGGCCAGGGTGAGCACCGCGGCGACCCCGGCCAGCAGGCCGGAGAGGGTGTGCGCGAGCAGGATCGACCGGTCGTTGGACACCCCGGACAGCCGTGCCGCGAACGGGCTGCCGCCGCTGGCCAGCAGGTGCCGGCCGGGCACGGTGCGGGCGAAGAGGAACCACACGCCCGCGGCGACCGCGCAGGCGATGAGGAAGACCACGGGGAGCCCGAGCAGCGACGCCTGGCCCAGCTCCTGCAGCCCGGCCGAGTAGTCCTGGTAGGTGCCCGGCCCGTTCACGCCGTAGCGCAGGCCGTCGATGATGGTCATCGTCGCCAGCGTCACGATGAACGCGTTGATCCTGGTGAACACGACCAGCAGCCCGTTGCCGAGGCCGACGGCCGCGCCGAGCAGCAGCGCCGCGGGCACCGCCAGCGGCGCGGGCAGCCCCGCCTCCAGCATGGCCCAGGCGGCGACCATGGCGCAGAAGCCGGTGAGCACGCCGACGGACAGGTTCATCTGGCCGATGGCGAGCACCACCATCTGCGCCAACCCGATGATCATGGGTACGGCGAGGAAGCGGAAGAACGCGGCCAGCGTGCCCGACGACAGCATGTTGCCGTCGGTGGTGAGGGTGAGCGCGACGAAGCCGATGACGGCGATCGCGACCAGCGTGAACTCCGAGGAGCGCACGGTGCGCCGCAGCCGGGCGGCCGGCGCCGGAGCCTGCTCCGCGGCAGCGGGCGTGGCGGGCCTGTCGACGGTGCTCGTCATGCCAGCACCCCCCGGCGCTCGGCCATCACGTGGCGCAGCCGGTCCAGCGACAGCGCGGCCACCAGCACCAGCCCGATGTAGAGCTTCAGCTCGTCGACCTGGAACTGCAGCAGGTTCAGGCCCTTGTAGATGACCTGGGTGATGGCGGTGCCGAGCACCGTGCCGAGCACGCTCACCGCGCCGCCGACCAGCAGCGTGCCGCCGAGCACCGGGGCCAGGAACGAGGGCAGCAGGAAGCCGTCGCCGACGCCCGCCGAGAACGAGCCGTTGTTGGCCGACAGCAGGAACCCGGCGAGCCCGGCCAGCAGCCCGGACAGCGCGTGCGCCTGGATCACCCGGGCGCCGACCGGGATGCCGGACAGCTGCGCGGCCTTGGCGTTGGCGCCGGTCATCAGCACCTCGCGGCCCACCCGCGACCAGCGGAACAGCAGCCCGACGCCGAGCACGGCGAGCAGCGCGACCGGGGCGAGCAGCGGGATCGGCGGCCCGCACAGGTCGCCGGCGCAGTAGTCGGCGAACGTGTCGGTGCGCAGCGCGGCCATGCCGGCGGGCAGCCCGGTGAAGGCGACCCCGTCGGTGAACGTGGCGTACAGCAGCGACACCAGGCCGATCAGCGCGAAGTCCAGGGCGAGCGTGACGACGAACGAGTTGACCCCGGTGCGGGCGATGATGAGCCCGGCGAGCGCGCCGAGCAGCGCGCCGGTGGCCAGGCCGCCGAGCAGGCACACCAGCAGCGGCGCGTCGAGGCGGTCGTGGAGCAGGCCGGCGGCGAACGCGCTCATGGCGGCCATCCGGCCCACGGCCATGTTCATGTGCCCCAGGGACAGCACGGCCAGCTGGGCCAGGCCGACGACGGCGTACACGCTGATGTCGGACTGCATGGGCACCAGCGTGAGATCGGTGTTGAGGAACGCGGGGCGCAGCGTGCTGAACAGCGCGATGAGCGCGATCAGTAGCACCACGAGGCCGATCCGGGGGTTTGCCCACAGCGGCAGCCGCGCCGCCTGGCGCGTCGGGTCCGGTGGGGAGGGTCTGTCGTCTTGCTTCACTGCACTCTCCGGGGGTGTGGCGCGGGGCGAGCGGCGCGGACGCGCCCCGGCCGCGTGGGGGTCGGGCCGGGGCGCGTCGCCGATGGCCGGAGCGGCTGCGGGTCGCGCCGGCCGTCAGCGGATCACTTGGCGCAGGTGAGGTACTTGGTGTCGAAGTCCTGCTTGAGGAAGTCCGTCTTGGCCTGGCGGTCGTTCTCGTAGGTGCCGACGTTGGCCGCGTTGACCACGAAGGAACCGGAGTCGATGATGACACCGGGGGTGGCCATGGTGCAGCCCTCGGCGAGCTTCAGCAGCGCGTACGAGCCGACGTAGGCCTGGCCGACCGGGTTCTGCAGGACGGTCGCGGCGACCTCGCCGTTCTTGATGCCGGTGATGATGGTCGGGTCGTCGTCGATGGCGATCACCTTGATCGGCAGCTTGGCCTGCTTGACGCCGCCCGCCGCGGCCACGGCCGGGTTGTAGGCGGTGGTGACGATGCCGTTGACCTGGCTGCCCTTGGCGGCGAGCAGGTCGGCGACGGCCTTCTGCGCGGTCTGCAGGTCCTTGTCGATGTCGGTGATGGTGTCGAGCAGCTTCACCTTGCCGCCGGTCTCGTCGACGGCCTTCTGGACGCCGGCGATGCGGCGCTGGGTGTTGGAGTCGACCTTGTTGCCGGTGAGGTGGACCAGGTTGCCCTGCCCGCCCATGGCCTCGATGGCCGCCTTCGCCGCCTTGTACGCCGCCTCCTGCACGTCGGTGGACAGGCAGAAGTCGGCGAGGTTGGCGTCGCCGGCCGGGCAGGAGGCCAGCGAGCCGACCTTGAAGCCCTGCTTCTTGAGGTTCTCGAAGGTGGAGTTGATGCTCTCCGGCGCGACGCCGAAGATGCCGAAGGCGTTGTAGCCCTGCGCGGCCAGCGAGGTGAGCACGTCGTTCTGCTTGGTCTGGTCCCAGCCGGCGGTCTCGTTGAAGGTCACGTCGCCGAAGGCGAAGTCGCCCTTGGCCTTGGTGCCCGCGTCCTTCCACGGCTGGAAGTACGGGTGCGCCCCGCCGGGCACCAGCGCCACCTTGACCTGCGCGGCGGTGAGGGCACCGGCGGCGCCCTGCGGGTCCTCTTCCTTCTTCGTGCAGCCCGCTGCCGTGATCATCAGCGCGAGCACGCCGACGGCCGAGCCCAGTCGAACAAGCGGTCGCATGACCGAGTCCCTTCCCTAGTCAGGCACCTGAGAGGATCGAAATCCTATAGGATATTTCCTAGATGTTTACTCGGCCCGGCGACCATAGTCAACCCCTCCCGTAACGAACACGATCGAATACTGAAACCTGAAAACGCTTACCACGCAAGACTTCGCCGTGGCCGCGCTACACACACGCGGCCACGGCGAAGTGGACGATGACCGGCCCGGGTCGGGGCCTCACGAGCCGGCCAGCGGCTCAAGTGCGCCGATCTTGCGCGAACTGTGGGTACGACACGCGCGTACCGGACGAAAGGGCAACAGTTCGCGCAAGATCGACGCAGGGGGCGGTCAGGCGGGGACCATGTCGAACCTCTCCCAGCCGCCGATGGCGGTGCGGTTGGCCACGAGCGGAGCGGCGCCGGCGTTCTCCGCCGCCACGTAGCGGTTGTTCGCGGTGGCCAGGAGGCTGACGCTGCCGTCGCTGTTGGACACCACCCGGTACGTCTCCCAGGCACCGGCCGCCGTCGCGTCGGCGATCAGCGGGGCGGTGTTGTCGGCGTGCACGAAGCGGCTGTTGATCCGGGCGCGCAGCGCGATGAGGCCGCCGCCCAGGTCGACGCGGTCGAACTGCTCCCAGGGGCCGACGGCGGTGCGGTTGGCGATGAGCGGGGACGCGCCCGCGCCCTCCGCCGCGACGTACCGGCCGTTGACCCGTGCGCGCAGGCTGACCACGGTGGACGGGGCGGGCGGGTTGAGCCGGTCCACCCAGTACTTCGTGCGGGTCAGATACGCCGTCTCCGCCGCCGCGCCGGTCAGGCCGTACGCGCCGGAGTAGGTCTGGTACCCGAACCCGCCCGGCGGTGACGCGCTCGCCGGTTCGATGACCGAACCCTCGTGCCACTCGTTGAACGACGTGATCGACACCCAGGACGGCGGGCCGCCGTTGGCCGCCGCGAGCACGTTGCCCCACTGGCGGTCGTAGGTCGCCCCGTTGTCCCGGGCCAGGGTCGGGGTCGTGTTGCCCGGCACGGCCCGGTCGTCGATGTACCCGGGGCCGATCGACGGCGCCCACACCAGGCCGTTCGCCTTGCAGAACGCGTGCGCGTTCGCCCAGCCGGGCGCGGTGTTCCCCGCGATGGCGTCGTAGGTGTACATGCCGCCGAACCCGGCCACCTTCGAGGTGTCCGTGGTCTGCGCCAGGATGATGTTGTTCGCCTTCAGCGGCGCGATCGGGGCCCAGTCGGTGATGCGCAGGCTCTCGAACACGTAGAAGGCGGGCCGGTTGCCGTGCGCGGCGTCGCGGTAGTACGCCGGGTGCGCGCCGTACCGGCTGTTGAGGTAGTTGACGTCGGCGACGGTGGACGCGGCGGTGCGCCCGCCGTAGGGCTCCAGGTGCCAGGCGACCTTGATGCCCTGCTGGGCGGCGGCGTCGAGCACCCGCGGGACCAGGCGGTCCTCGTAGGAGTTCTGGCCCCACCAGCTGTAGACGATCACGCCGACCCCGGCCTGGGCGATCCAGGCCAGGTGCTGGTTGACCGCGGCGGTGTCGCCGGAGTCGTATGCGCCGAGCTTCGGGTACAGGTTCGCCCCGATCCCGGCCGGCGGGGTGTGCCCGCCCTGCTGCCAGTGCCGGTAGGAGCCGTGCACGGCCGGGCTGCCGTACCAGGAGTAGTAGAAGATGTGCACGTTGGATGCCGGCGGTGCGGCGGCCTGCACAGCGGCAGCCGCCGGCGGGGGCGCCGACGCCCGCGCGGGAACCCCCGCGAGCGCCAGCAGCCCCACCGCCAGGAGCAGGGCGGACCAGGTCCGCCGTAGTCGTTGCATGGTCAGCCTCCTACTGGGTGATCAGGTCGAACTTCTCCCACGGCCCGATGGCCGTGCGGTTGGCGATGAGCGGGTTGGCGCCGGAGTTCTCCGCGACGACGTAGAGCCCGTTGACCTGCGCGCGCAGGCTGACGCTGCCGTCGGAGTTGTTGACCAGCGTGAACGTCTCCCACGCCCCGGCCGAGGCGCGGTTGGCCACCAGGTTCTCCGCGCCCGCGTTCTCGGCGCAGACGAACATGTTGTTGGCCTTGGAGCGCAGCGCGTAGTTGCCGCCGCCCAGGCTCACCAGGTCGTAGCGCTGCGTCGCGCCGATCGTGGCGGCGTTGGCGACCAGTGCCGTGGTGGCGTTGGCCGCGGTGACGTACTGGCTGTTGACCCGCGCCCGCCACGCCACCACCGGGGTGGTCGGCGCGCTGCCGGTGGTCAGGGTGAACGAGTCGACGTCGAACAGGTTGCCCGCGCCGCCCTTGAACACCAGGTAGAGCGTGGTCGCCCCGGCCGGGACGCCGGTCAGGTTAGCGCTGACGTTGGTGAACGTCTCCCAGCTGCCGGTCACCGGCACGGTCACCGTGCCGTGCAGCGTCCCGGTCGCCGAGCCCGAGCGCACCTCGATGGTGCCGCCCGCGCCCGCCGAGGCCGCCCGCACGCTGAGCTGGGTGGCGTTGGCGATGTTGTACGGCGTGTACGCGATCCAGTCGTTGTTCTCGATGAACCCGGCGGTGCGCCCGCCCTCGGCCGCCGCGTGGTCGGCCAGCTGCACGCCCGACTGGGCGCTGAAGTGCTCGCCCTGCCGCTTCTTCGGCTGCAGGGTGCGGGTGCTGCGCGAGGTCAGCCCGCCGTTGTCGGTGTAGCTGGCGTCGAAGACGCCGAAGATGTTCGCCGCGGCGTCGTGCTCGCCGTCGACCGGGATGGTGATCGTGCCCGAGCAGCCGGTCTTGGAGGTGATCTGATGCGCGTGGCTGTCGTGGCCCAGCGAGTAGGTCACGGTCACCCGCGAGCAGTTGATCGTGCCGTCCTCCGGGTCGCTGACGGTGACCGTGAACGGCACCGTGTCACCGAAGTTGAACAGCTGCCCGTTGCCCGGCGTGGTCAGGTTGATCGTCGGCGCCGCGTTGCCGACCGTGACCACCAGGCTCGCCGTGCCGGACAGGCCGCCCGGGTCGGTCACCCGCAGGGTCGGGGTGTACGTGCCGTTGGTGGTGTACGTCTTGGTCGGGTTCGCCGCCGTGGACGTGGTGCCGTCGCCGAAGGTCCACAGGTAGCTCAGCGCCCCGCCCTCCGGGTCGGAGCTGCCCGCCGAGGAGAAGTTCACGGTCAGCGGGTTCGGGCCGGAGGTGCGGTCGGCCGCGGCGCGGGCGACCGGGCTGCGGTTGCCGCCGCCGATGTACTCGATGCGCCACAGGCCCTGGTTGTTGGAGCCGGTGCCGTAGTCGAGCACGTACAGCGCGCCGTCCGGGCCGAAGGCCATGTCCATGACCTGGGTGCCGGTCCACGGGAACGCCGAGATCTCGCCGGGCGTGCCGTCGGCGTTGAGCGCGATCGCCTTGATCCAGCGGCGGCCGTACTCGCCGGCGAAGTAGCGCCCGTCCAGCGACTGCGGGAACTTGACCGGCGAGGTGGACGAGGCGTTGTAGCGGTACACCGGGCCGCCCATCGGCGACTCCGAGCCGGTGCCGAACTCCGGCGGGGTCCCGGCGTCACCGGCGTACCGGATCCAGGCCGGGCGGGCGGCGGGCAGCGTGGACTGGCCGGTGTTGCGGAACGAGTTGTTGACCGGGCTCGCGCAGTTGTACTTGGCCTGCGACGGGCCGGACGGGAACGTGTACTCGTTGTAGGTCTCGTTCGTGGTGTTCGTGCCGGTGCAGTACGGCCAGCCGTAGTTGCCCGCCGACGTGATCCGGTTGAACTCGACCTGCCCCTGCGGGCCGCGGGTGGAGCTGGTGGTGCCCGCGTCCGGGCCGTAGTCGCCGAGGTAGACGATGCCGGTGGCCTTGTCCACGCTCATCCGGAACGGGTTGCGGAAGCCCATCGCGTAGATCTCGGGCCGGGTGTTGGCGGTGCCCGGCGCGAACAGGTTGCCCGACGGGATGGTGTAGCTGCCGTCGGCCTGCGGCTTGATCCGCAGCACCTTGCCGCGCAGGTCGTTGGTGTTGCCCGAGCTGCGCTGCGCGTCGAACTGCGGGTTGCGGTCGGTGCGCTCGTCGATCGGGGTGTAGCCGCTGGACTCGAACGGATTGGTGTCGTCGCCGGTGGTCAGGTAGAGGTTGCCCGCCGCGTCGAAGTCGATGTCGCCGCCGACGTGGCAGCACTGCCCGCGGTCGTTGTCGACCTGCAGCGTGATGCGCTCGCTGGCCAGGTTGACGGTGTCGTCGGAGTTGAGCGTGAACCGGGACAGCCGCAGGTGGCCCTTCCAGGTGTTCCAGGTGGCGGCCGTGCCGGTGACCGGGGCGTCGCCCGCCGGGGTGCTCAGCGGGGGCGAGTAGTACAGCCAGATGTATCGGTTGGTGGCGAAGCCCGGGTCGACCGCGATGCCCTGCAGGCCCTCCTCGTCATGGGTGTACACCGACAGCTTGCCCGCCTGCCGGGTGTTGCCGTTGACGTCGGTGACCCGGATCGTGCCGTCGCGGGCGGTGTGCAGCACCGAGCGGTTGGGCAGCACCGCCAGCGACATCGGCTCGCCCAGCTCGGCCGAGCCGGTGGCCAGCGACACCTGCTGGTAGTCGGCGGCCGGGATGGGCGCGGCCTGGGCGGCGGGGGCACCGGCCGTCACGGCGACCGCGACGCTCGCGGCCAGGGTGGCGACGGCCGTGGGCCACAGCCGCCACCGGGGGACGTGTCTCATCGAGGGGTTCCTTCCGGGGGTGGAGGCCCCGGCGCGCGGGGCACGCGCCGGGGATGGGACGGGAAGGGAAACGGGCTAATTGCCGTAGACGTCGAGCTCCCAGAGGGAGTAGCCCCACTGGGTGGCGCGCTGGGTGCCGTTGATGCGCACGTAGCGGCCGGTGCCGGTGACGTTGACGTCGTCGACGCCGCCGTCGCCGGTGGTGGTGGCGTGCACGGTCGTCCAGGTGCTGTTGTCGGGCGAGGTCTGGATCTGGTACGCCCGGCCGTAGGCGGTCTCCCAGCTCAGCCGGACCCGGCTGATGCTCTTCGACGCGCCGAGGTCGACCGTGATCCACTGCGGGTCGCTGTAGGCACTGCCCCAGCGGGTGCCGGTGTTGCCGTCCACCGCGTTCGCGCCGTTGTGGGCGCTGCCGGGCTCGACGCTGGAGACCGTCACCGGGCGGTTGCGCGACAGCAGCTGCGGGCCGCTGACCGGGGTGCCGTAGACGTTGAGGTCCCAGAGCGAGTAGCCGTACTGGGTCAGCGCCCGCTGGGTGCCGTTGACGCGCACGTAGCGGCCGGTGCCGGTGACGGTCAGGTCGTCGACGCCGCCGTCGCCGGTGGTCGTCGTGTGGACGTTGGTCCAGGTCGCGTTGTCCGGCGAGGTCTGCACCTGGTACGCCCGCGCGAAGGCGGCCTCCCAGTTCAGCCGCACCCGGTTGATCGCGTACGACCCGCCCAGGTCGACGGTGATCCACTGCGGGTCGCTGTACGCGCTCCCCCAGCGGGTGGCCGCGTTGCCGTCCACCGCGTTGGCGGCGCTGTGCGCGCTGCCGGGCTCCACGCTGGACGCGGTGGCCGGCTTGCCCTGCGCGATGTCCGTGGCGGGCGGGGTGCCGCCGTCGGTCTTGATCCGGATGTTGCGGTAGTTGATGTCCATGCCGGTGCCGTCGTTCTGGATGCCGAGGTAGCCGTTGGCGATGGCCCGGGTGCTGGTGTAGTCGTTGATCTTCACGCCGTTGAGCCAGATCTCGACCCGCTGGCCGTGCAGCCCGATCTCGTAGGTGTTCCACTGGCCGGGCGGGTTGAGCGCGGCCGCGCGGGCGGTGGTGTTCGGCGCCTGGAAGCTGTACACGCTGCCGGTGGTGCGGCTCGGGTCGGCGTCGGTGGCGTCGATCTGGATCTCGTGCCCGGCGTTGACCGGCCCCCACGGGTCGTTGCCCGGATCGGGGAAGCCGATGAACACCCCGCCGTTGTCGTCGCCCGGCATCATCCAGTCGACCTTGAGCGAGTAGTCGGCGTAGGTACGCACCGGGAACCACAGCAGGCCCATGCCGCCGAACGAGGTCAGCGTCTCGCCGGCCAGTGTGAACCCGCCCGGCCCGGCCATCCGCCACTGGTTGAGGCTCGCCTGCGTGCCGTCGAAGATCGCCGTGTAGCCGGTCTCCGGGCGGCAGTCGGCGGGCTTGGCCCCGGCCGCGATCTGGATGCCGCCGAGCAGCATGGTGCGGAAGTTCGCGTCGGCGTACGTCTCCTCGGTGTGGCCGAGGCCGGTGTACCAGGAGCGCCCGCCGCCGTAGCTGTGGCACCAGGTGATCGGGTGGTCGCCCATGGAGCCGCCTGAGTACGACGACTCGACCAGGCTGGACAGCACCTTCACGTTGGCGCGCGGGTTGGCGCGGTAGTTGTACCACTCGTCGGTGCGGGTCCAGGTCGGCGGCAGGTGCGCGGTGGAGATGTTCGCGCGGTCCTCGTTGCGGATGGTGGCCTGCTGCGTCGCCGGGTGCGAGGCGAAGTACGCCCCGACGAGGCCGCCGTACCAGGCCCAGTCGTACTCGGTGTCGGCGGCGGCGTGCACGCCGACGTAGCCGCCGCCCGCGGCGATGTAGCTCTGGAACGCGGTCTGCTGGGTCGCGTTGA
>NZ_JBFAOU010000129.1:0-22865 GCF_040675365.1 Catellatospora sp. NPDC049609
ACATCGACACCGACATGGCCGCCCATGTGGACGGCCCGACACGGCACGGCGGGCATCCCGTCAGGCGGGCGTGTCCTCCCACGGCTGGCCCATGTCCGGCCCGTACTCGTCGAGCCCGAGGGGCGGCAGGTTCGGGTCGACGGGCTCGGCCGGGGGCTGGTGCAACGGCTCGGCGTCCAGCGGCGGTTCGAAGTCCTCGGCGGGCGGCACGAACTTCGGCGCGTTCATCGTGCCTCCCCACCTCGGGCCGGCCTCGACCCGGCCGACCTGCTCAGCTCGTTCATGCGTCCAGTGTCACCCCGCCTCCGCGGCGGCGTATGCGCGACGCGGGAGCGGGCACGGCCTCACATGCGCTCGGGCGCCTCGATGCCGAGCAGCGCCAGCCCCTGCGCGACGGTGCGGGCGGTCAGGTCGCACAGCAGCAGCCGGCTGGCCCGCAGCCGCTCGCCGTCGGCCTTGAGCACCGGGCAGGCGTCGTAGAACGCCGTGTACGCCCCGGCCAGGCCCTGCAGGTAGCCGGTGACCCGGTGGAACTGCAGCGTCCGCGCCGCCTCGGCGACCACCGCCGGGAAGCCCAGCAGCTCCATCGCCAGCGCCCGCTCGGCCGGGTGCGCGAGCAGCACGGCCGCGCCGCGGTCCGGGGCGACCCCGCCCCTGCGGAAGATCGAGCAGATCCGGGCGTGGGTGTACTGCAGGTAGGCGCCGGTGTCGCCGGAGAACGACAGCATCCGGTCCCAGTCGAACGTGTAATCCTTGATCCGGTCGCTGGACAGGTCCACGTACTTGATCGCACCGATGCCGACCATCCGCGCGACCTCGGCCTGGGTGTCGGCGTCCAGGTCGGGGTTCTTGTCGGCCACGATCGCCGCGGCCCGGGCGACCGCCTCGTCGAGCAGCTCCACCAGCTTCACGCTCTGGCCCGCCCGCGACGCCAGCTTCTTGCCGTCTGCGCCCAGCACCTGCCCGAACGCGATGTGCTCGGCCCGGACCGGCGCGGCCAGCCAACCCGCCTCCCGCGCCGTCTGGAACACCATCGTCAGGTGCTGGTGCTGCGGCGCACCGACCACGTACAGCAGCCGGGTGGCCTTGAGGTCCTGGGTGCGGTGCCGGATCGCGGCCAGGTCCGTGGCGCCGTAGCCGTAGCCGCCGTCCCGCTTGCGCACGATGATCGGCAGCGGCTCGCCGTCGCGGCCGGTGAACCCCGCCGGGAACGTGCACTTGGCCCCGTCGCTGTCGCGCAGCAGGCCGAGCCCGTCGAGGGCGTCGACGACCGGGTCCAGCATGTCGTTGTAGTACGACTCGCCGAAGAAGTCGTCGGCGGTCAGGGTCACGCCCAGCTTGTCGTACACGGCGAGGAAGTACTTCTCGCTCTCGTCGACCAGCAGCCGCCACAGCCGCAGCGTGGTCGCGTCGCCCGACTGCAGCGCCACCACCCGCAGCCGGGAGCGCTCGGCGAAGGCCGGGTCGGCGTCGAACTTCGCCCGCGCGCCCTGGTAGAAGCCGTTCAGGTCACCGACCGACAGCTCGTGCGCGGCCTCGGTCTCGCCCAGGTCCAGCAGGTGCTCGATGAGCATGCCGAACGGGGTGCCCCAGTCGCCGACGTGGTTGGCCCGCCGCACGTCGTGGCCCAGCCGGCTCAGCGTCCGGGCGGCCGCGTCGCCGATCACGGTCGAGCGCAGGTGCCCGGCGTGCATCTCCTTGGCCACGTTCGGGTGGGAGTAGTCGATGATCACGGTCTCCGGCGCGGCCGCGACCGGCACGCCGAGCCGGTCGTCGGCGCTCATCGCCGACAGCAGCCCGGCCAGCGCGTCGTCGCGCAGCCGCAGGTTGATGAAGCCCGGCCCGGAGACCTCCGCGGCGGCGACCAGGTCCGCCAGCTCCGCCCGGCCCAGCGCCTCGGCCGCGATGTCGCGCGGCGCCCGGCCCAGCCGGCGGGCCAGCGGCAGCGCCCCGTCGGCCTGGAAGTCGGCGTGCTGCGAGCGGCGCACCACGGGGTCCACGCGCTCGCCGGCGACCGCCGCGAAGGCGTCCGCCAACCGTTGGCCGAGCAGGTTCTCCAGATCAGTCACGTCAAGCCAGCTTTCTCGCACGACACGTGCAGGCAGGAGGAAACGAAGATCGACGACGACGCCGACCGGGGGAGCGTGAGAAAGGGCAGCGCCGCGCGCGTCAGGCGTCAGCGAGCTGCCGTGATTCGTCGTCGCGCGACGGCGACGACGCGCCCCGGCCGGCGCAGCGCGACGGAGCCACTGGCGTGGCCGGCGTGCACAACGGCGGGGGACATGCCACGACCATACCCGACCCCGCCACCCGAAAAGGAAGGGCACCTTTTTAACGCTTTGCGTAGCGGAAGGGCACCTTCCTAACGTGAGCCCATGACGAGTCCCGGGGACGAGGCGTACCGCTTCTACGGCGAGCTGGCCCGGTGGTGGCCGCTGATCTCACCGGTGGACGACTACGCCGAGGAGGCCGCGTTCGCCGCGGCGCTGCTCGCCACCGCGCAGGTCCCGGTGCGCGAGGTGCTGGAGCTGGGCAGCGGCGGCGGCCACAACGCGGCGCACCTGCGCGAGCACTTCACGATGACGCTGGCCGACCTGTCGCCGCAGATGGTCGCGATGTCGCGCGAGCTCAACCCGGACTGCGCGCACCACGTCGGCGACATGCGCACGCTGCGGCTCGGGCGGGAGTTCGACGCGGTGTTCGTGCACGACGCCGTCGACTACATGACCACCGAGGACGACCTGCGCGGTGCGATCGCGACGGCGTACGCCCACTGCCGGCCGGGCGGCGTCGCGGTGTTCGTGCCCGACGACGTCGCCGAGTCGTACGAACCCGGCTCCGACCTGGGCGGCTCCGACGGCCCGGACGGGCGCGGCGTGCGCTTCCTGGAGTGGTCCTGGGACCCGGACCCGGCCGACACCTGGACGCTGACGCAGTACGCGTTCCTGCTGCGCGAGGCCGACGGCGCGGTGCGCACGGTGCACGAGACGCATCGCACCGGCCTGTTCCCGCGCCGGGTGTGGCTGGAGCTGCTGGGCGCCGCGGGCTTCTCGCCGCAGGTGCGGCTGGAGGAGACCGCCGAGGAGCGCCGCCCGCGCGAGGTGTTCCTGGCGCACCGCCGGTAGGCTCGCCCGCGACACCGAGCCGGCCGCGTCCGGCGTACCCCTGGAGGTCCTCCCGATCATGATCGGCCGCCCGTCACTGCGCCCCGCCCTGCTCGCGGTCGCCGCCGCCGCCGTGCTGGCGGTGACCGCCTGCACCGACCACGGCGAGCACGCCCCGGACCCGTCGGTGACGGCCAGCTCGCCGGTGGGCGTGTACAACGGCGCCGACACCGCGTTCGCGCAGAGCATGATCGTGCACCACCAGCAGGCGCTGGACATGACGGCGCTGGCCGCGCAGCGCCAGGCCGGACCCGAGGTGGCCGCGCTGGCCGCGCAGATCAGGCGGGCGCAGGAGCCCGAGATCGCCACCATGCGCCGGTGGCTGGCGGCCTGGCAGCAGCCGACCGCCGCACCCGCGCACGACAAGCACGCCGGCACCGGGATGCTGACCCCGGCGCAGTTCGACCAGCTGCGCAAGGCCTCCGGCGCCGAGTTCGACCGCCTCTTCTGCGAACTGATGATCATGCATCACGAGGGTGCGGTGGCGATGGCCGAGAAGGTGCAGGCCGATGGCGCCAGCACGCAGGTGGAGGTGCTCGCCACCCGGATCATCGCCGACCAGCGTGCCGAGATCGCGAAGATGCGGGCCCTGCTCAAGGGCTGATCGCTCCATGGTCGGAGCTCCGGTCGCGCGGCGGGTGCGGCGCGAGCGGAGCCCCTTCCTGGCCGGCTGCGGCGCGACCCGGGCCTCGAACCGGCGGCCCGGTCAGGCTCGGCAGACCACCTCGCCGTGGGGCACGTGGAACCAGCCGTCCTCGGCGGCGATCCACTCGCGCCAGCCGTCGGCCATCCGGCGCAGGTCGGCCTCGGTGGCGTAACCCTGGGTGACGGCCTGGCGGGCCACCGCCGAGTGCTGGATCCGCTCCGCCCACATGCCGCCCCACCAGGCCCGCTCCTCGGGGGAGGCATAGCACCAGACGCTGCCCGTCGCGGTGACGTCGGTGAAACCCGCGGCGCGGGCCCAGGCGTGCAAACGGCGCCCGGCGTCCGGCTCGCCCCCGTTGTCGCGGGCCACCCGGCGGTAGAGCGCCAGCCAGTCGTCCAGCGCGGGGATCAGCGGATACCAGGTGAAGGCGGCGTAGTCGCCGTCGCGCGCGGCCACCACCCCGCCGGGGCGGCACACGCGGCGCATCTCGCGCAGCGCGGCGACCGGGTCGGCCAGGTGCTGCAGCACCTGGTGCGCGTGCACCACGTCGAAGGAGCCGTCGGGCAGGTCCAGGTCGTGCACGTCACCGGTGCGGAAGTCGACGTTCGCGGTGCCGCGCGCGGCGATCTCGGCGCGGGCCAGGTCGAGCGCCTGCTCGGTGAGTTCCAGCGCGGTGAGCCGGCCGGGGGCGACCGCGTCGGCCAGGTCGGCGGTGATGGTGCCCGGCCCGCAGCCGACGTCGAGCAGCGCCTGCCCCGGCGCCAGGTGGGGCAGCAGGTATGCCGCGGAGTTCGCGGCGGTGCGCCAGCGGTGCGAGACCAGCACCGTCTCGTGATGACCGTGCGTGTACGTCGTCATGTCACATCCCTCCTACCAGGACGACTCTAGGTCGCTGTCCCGTTATACGGGAGCGAAATTCTGCATGGTGGACACGTTTGAGATACCCACTGGTCAGGGAACGTTCTGGCGGTGACGAATGGGCGTCGAATGACACCCGCCGATGTGTTCCGGTGGGGGATGGCCGGTGCGGGCGGCGTCGCCGTCATCGGCGTGGCCCTGGCCGCCGTCTGGGCGGTGCGCGGCATCCTCGTGCTGGTGCTGGTCGCCCTGTTCGCCGCGGTCAGCCTGGACCCGGCCGTGCGCTGGCTGGTGCGCCACCGCGTGCACCGCCCGTACGCTGTGATGATCATCCTCGTCGTGGTGCTGGGGCTGGTCGCGCTGCTGTTCGCCGGGATCGGCCCGCCGCTGGTGCGCCAGGCCGGGCAGCTGTCCACCGACCTGCCCCGCTACATCGACGACCTCGACGAGCGCTCCCGCGCCTTCCGCGACCTCAGCGCCCGCTACGGGCTCGGCGACAGGCTCAACGACCTGGCCGCCTCCGTGCCCGAGAAGGTCGGCACCAGCCTGCTCAGCCTGTTCCGCACCTTCCTCGGCGTGCTCGCCGCCGCGCTGACCGTGCTGGTGCTGGCGCTGTACTTCCTCGCCGACATGCCCCGGCTGCGCCGCCGGGTGCAGCTGATGGCCCCCGACCGGCACCGCGAGCGCACCAGGCGCATCGTCGACGTGGTCGTGGACAAGGTCGGCTCGTACATGATCGGCAACCTGGTCATCTCGCTGATCGCGGGCGTCGTCGCGTACGTCGGGCTGCTCGTGCTGGGCATCCCGTTCGCGCTGCCGCTGGCCCTGATCGTGGCGGTCACCGACCTCATCCCGCTGGTCGGCGCCACCCTCGGCACCGCCGTCTGCGGCCTCGTCGCCGCCATCACCGCCGGCCTGTGGCCCGCCGCGGTCGGCATCGTGGTGTGGCTGTTGATCTACCAGCAGATCGAGAACTACGTGATCGTGCCGAAGGTGATGAAACAGAGCCTGGACATGCCGGCGCTGGAGGTGCTGCTGGCCAGCCTGCTCGGCGCGGGCCTGCTCGGGCTGGTCGGCGCGCTGATGGCCATCCCCATCGCGGCGACCTTCCGCGCGATCCACGCCGAGCTGCGCACTCCGCTGCCGCCGGAGCACGTCCCCGGCACCGACCATGATTCGGAAGCCGATCCCGCGGGTACGCAGTGAGCCATGCGCATCGTGGTGGTGGGGGCGACCGGCAACATAGGCACGGCAGTGCTGCGCCGGCTGCTCGACGGAGGAGAGTTCGACCAGGTCACCGGCGTGGCCCGGCGCCTGCCCGGCGAGGACGCCGGGCCGCCGTACGACCGGGTGCACTGGCACGCCCTGGACGTGGGCGCGCCCGGCGCGACGGCCGAGCTGACGAACGTGTTCGCCGGTGCGTCCGCCGTCGTCCACCTGGCCTGGCAGATCCAGCCCAGCCACGACCGGGCCCGCATCCGGCAGACCAACATCATCGGCACGGCCAACGTGGCCGCCGCCGCGGTCGCCGCGTCGGTGCCGATGCTGCTGGTCGCCTCCTCGGTCGGGGCGTACGCGCCCGGGTCCGCAGACCAGCGCGTCGACGAGGACTGGCCGGTGACCGGCGTGCCCGGCTCGACGTACAGCCAGGACAAGGCCGAGGTCGAGGCGCTGCTCGACCAGCTCGAGGACGAGCACCCGCAGCTGCGGGTGGTGCGCATCCGCAACGGCCTGGCGTTCCAGCGCTGCGCCGCCGCCGAGATCGCGCGGCTGTTCATCGGCCCGCTGGCCCCGCTGAGCCTGCTGCGGCACGGACGCATCCCGCTGCTGCCGGCCGGCATCCAGATCCAGGCGGTGCACAGCGACGACGTCGCCGAGGCGTACGCCCGCGCGATCCTCGCCCAGGCGCACGGCGCCTTCAACATCGCCGCCGAACCGGTGCTCGACGCCGAGACGGTCGGCGCCCGCTTCCACGGGCTGGCCGTGCCCGCCCCGCCCGCGCTGCTGCACGCCGCCACCGCGCTGACCTGGGCCGCGCGCCTGCAACCGACCGAGCCCGGCTGGATCCGGCTCGCCGCGGGCTGCCCGCTCATGTCCTGCCACCGGGCCGAGGCCGAGCTCGGCTGGCGGCCGCGCACCGACGCGCTCGACGCGCTCGGTGAACTGGTCGCGGGCATGGCCGAGGGCACCGGCGACGGCTCACCCCCGCTGCGCAGCCGGCCCGGCCCGGCCGCCCGACTGCTCGCGATGGCCGGCGGGCGGCTGCCCGGCCACGGAGACCCGTACTGATCCACCCGGGGGAGTCCCATGTTCCTGCGTCCCAAGACCGACCAGCCGCCGCCCGAGCGCCCGACCGAGCTCACCAAGCGGGACTGGAAGGACGTGCTCAAGCGGACCGTCAAGGAGTACAAGGAGGACAACCTCAGCGACTGGGCCGCGGCGCTCACCTACCGCGGGGTGATGTCGCTGTTCCCCGGCATCCTGGTCCTGGTCGCCCTGCTCGGGCTCACCGGCCAGGACACCGCCCAGCGGGCCGTCGACCAGGTGGGCCGCTACGCGCCCGGCGCCGTCCGGCAGGTCGTCGACAACGCCCTCACCGAGCTGCAACGCGGCCGCCAGGGCACCGCCGGGCTGGTCGCCCTGCTCGGCGTGCTGCTCGCGCTGTGGTCGGCCTCCGGGTACGTGTCGGCGTTCATGCGCGCCGCCAACGCCATCTACGACGTGCCCGAGGGCCGGCCGTTCTGGAAGACGCTGCCGATCCGGGTGGGCGTGACCATCGTGGCGAGCCTCGCCATCACCGCGGTCGCCATGGCCCTGGTGTTCACGGGCCCGGTCGCCCAGCAGGCCGGAGAGTTCATCGGCCTGGGCACCGGCTTCGTGCGGGTGTGGGACATCGTGAAATGGCCGCTGGTCCTCGGCGTGGTGGCCCTCATCTTCGCGCTGCTGTACTGGGCGTCGCCCAACGCCCGGCAGGGCGGCTGGCGCTGGGTCACACCCGGCAGCCTGGTGGCCGTGCTGCTCTGGCTGATCGCCTCGGCCGGGTTCGCCCTGTACGCGGCCAACTTCGGCTCGTACAACAAGATCTACGGCAGCCTCGCCGGCATCATCGTGTTCCTGATCTGGCTCTGGATCGGCAACATCGCCCTGCTCCTCGGCGCCGAACTCGACGCCGAACTCCACCGCGAACGCGCCGTCGCCGCCGGCCACCCCGAATCCGAGGAACCCTACGTAGAACTCCGAGACCAGCCCAAGGACCCCGACCGCACCGACACCGATCTCCGCTGACCCCCTCTCTCCCGCGCCGATCTTGCGTGGACTGTGGGTACGACACGCGCCAACCGGGCAAAAGGGCAACAGTTCGCGCAAGATCGTCGCGATCTTGGCCTGGCGGGGTGGTCACGGTGATGGGGCCGCTATCGTGGGCGGCGATGTCTGCGATCACCGAGCGGGCACTGCTGTTCCTCGACGTCGACGGCCCGCTGATCCCGTTCGGCGCGCCTCCGGCGCGGCGAGCCGACGGCAGTCCGCTGGTACACGAGACCGCCGCCGGCTCCGCGAATCCGTTGCTGGACAGGCTGAACCCCGAGCACGGGCCGCGACTGCGCCGGTTGCCGTGCGACCTGGTGTGGGCCACGACCTGGATGGCCGACGCTAACGAGGTGATCGCACCGCGACTCGGGCTGCCCGAGCTGCCGGTGGTGACCTGGCCCGACGAGGCCGAGGACGACACCCGGCTCCACTGGAAGACGCGTGGACTGGTGGACTGGGCGGCAGGTCGCCCGTTCGTCTGGGTCGACGACGAGATAACTGAGGCGGATCGCGTCTGGGTTGACGCGCACCATGGCGGGCCGGCGCTGCTGCTGCGTGTCGACCCGCGTATTGGCTTGAGCGCCGCTGACTTCGCGGTCGTCGAGGACTGGCTGGAACAGTGCTAAACCAGACGCGTCCGGCGCGAGTACCTTTCGGCCGTGGCGCGTATGACTTACATCCGCAGGTCATACGCGCCACATGCCAGTAATTGGCCTAGCGTGGGCCGGGCTTCATGAGACCGAAGGGCTGGCCCGGACGTAGGCCTCGTCGCACGCAGGTTCCTCCTGGTCGCCGCGAAGCACGGTGAAGCTCGCCAGGACCTCGGCTCCTCCGGGCAGCTCCGAGTTGTGCGTTCCGTCTACTTGCTGAGCGATATCAGCGGACACCAGGAATTCGACCACTCGGAAGAGGCCGGGTTGCTTTGATGCTCCGATCGTCTTTTCTCCGTACCAGTAACCCTCGGAGTCCGGCTGATGGTCAGCCTTCTTGAAGTACAGATCTCCATCGGCGGAGCTCGTCCCCACCACTATGGAGGCACCTCGAGGCATGCGTTCCACTCGTCCAGCCATAGGCATGCAGCGCGCCACGGTCATGGGTTTGTCATCATGCTCCGAAAGAGGATACAAGGCATGTCCGACCGGCCCTGCCGTTGGTGACGTCTCGGGTGATTTCGTCGGAGATACTGGCGGCGGCGCTGGATGGTCCGCACGGTAGATCGCGAAGATTGCACCGGTCGCTGCGGAGGTGCTGATTGCGGCTGCCAGGACCCATTGCCAGCCCCGCCAGTTGACCCAGAAGGGAAGAGAGATCAGCCACGGAAGGACAGCGACGATGATCAGGAGGGCCGCGACGAGCCGTGACCATGACATTGCTGCGAAAGTGCCGGCAATACCGCAGATGCCGGACACCACGCTTATTAGAACCACGGATTTCTTATCTGCTAGAGGGTTGCCTGAAGGGTGAGTCGGAATCGACATGTCCAGACCCTATTCCGGTGTAGCGCGAAATCTGCCATGACTGCGCGTGGCTAAGAGGCAGATCTAGGACAGAGGGCTCGACTATCGAAGCTCCATAGGTAAATTCAGATGTTTCCGCGACGCCCGTGGTGAGTCAGCGGAGTAAAGAAGCGGCTATGGATAGCTGTGTTCATTGCGGCTAGTCGGCACGCTAGGCTGCCGAAGCCGATACGACCGTCTGGCTACGAGACGTCGCGGTGTTATCGGTGCGGCGCAGGTTGCGGATCGGCGGCAGCGCGAGCAGCAGCACGCAGCCCGCCACGCCGACCAGCGCCGACACGCCCAGCACCACATCAGCGCCGATCAGCACCGCGATCGGTCCCGCCAGCACCTGCCCGATCGGCACCCCGGACACCGAGCCCGCCACCTCGTACGCCGACACCCGGTTCAGCACGTCGCGGGGCACCTGGGTCTGAATGCTGGTCGCCCACATGACCGACCAGAACGCCCACGACGCGCCCCCGATCGCGTGCGCGACCAGCAGCAGCGGCAGCGGCGCCGGCACCGAGATCGACAGCGGGATCAGCGCGAACCCGAACAACCCCGTCGCCCCCGCCGCCAGCGGCCGGCTCGGCCGCACCCGCATCGCGACGAGCCCGCCGAGCACCGTCCCGCCGCCCATCGCCGACATCGCCCACCCGTACGCGCTCTCCCCGAGATACCCGGCGATCAGCCCGGACCCGAGCGGGATGATCGGCCCGAACACCGTGATCCCGAAGACGATCCAGATCAGGATGACGCTCCACATCCAGCTGCGGGAGCGGAACTCGTGCCAGCCCTCCCGCAGGTCGTGCCGCATGCTCGCGACGCCCCGCCGGGCCACGCGGGTGACCGGCGGCAGCCGCAGCGCCAGCAGGCACACCGCGCTGACCGCGAACGTCGCCGCGTTGATGGCGTACACCGTGCCGGGGCCGGTCAGCACGACGAGGGTCGCCGAGAGCGCGGGCCCGAGCAGCTGCGCTCCCGCGTCGGCCACGCGCAGCGCCCCGTTGGCCCGCTGCACGTCGGTCGCGATCAGCGGCACCATGCTGGCCAGCCCGGGCTGGAACATCGCCGCCGCGCCACCGGCGATGGCCGACATCGACATCAGCAGCCACAGCGGTGCGTTTCCGCTGATCAGGGCGTACGCGACCACGAGCTGCGTGACCACGCGCACCGCGTCGGCGCCGATCATCAGGCGGCGGGCGCCGAACCGGTCGGCGAACACCCCGCCGAACAGGATCAGCGCTACCACCGGGGCCATCCAGGAGGCGAGCACGAGCCCGACGCCGGTGTCGCCGTGCCCCGCGTCGCGCACCGCCAGCGCGACCGCGACGGGCAGCATGCCGTCACCGAGCAGCGCGACGGCGCGGCCGGCGAAGTACAGGCCGAAATCCCTGGTCCACATGCGACCTGTATGCCCCTTAGTCATGCCGATCATGAACGCAGAATAGTAAAGAACCCTTCCCGATCCGCCGAAATTTTTGTGCACGACTTGACAGGCATATAACCAACAAGGCATGTTAGCTGGGTGACGGTGGTGGGCGCGTTCGCGGTGCTGGGCGAGCCGAACCGGCTGCGCATCCTGGAGCTGCTGCGCGCCGAGGAGCTCAGCGTCGGCGAGCTGGTGCGTCAGCTGGACATGAGCCAGCCGGCGGTCTCCAAGCACCTCAAGGTGCTCCGCCAGGCCGGGTTCGTGTCCAGCCGCATCGCCGCGCAGCAGCGGATCTACCGCATCGAACCCGCGCCGTTCGCGGAGGTGGCGCACTGGCTGGCGCCGTACCGCCGGCTGTGGGACCGCCACCTGGACGCGCTGGAACGCCATCTCGACGACATGGAGTGACCCGATGAACACCATCGACCCCGGACCGCTCTCGCCGGTGCAGGTCGAGCCCGCGGGGGAGCGCTGGACCCTGGTCATGCAGCGCGACCTGCGACATCCACCCGCGAAGGTGTGGGCCGCGCTCACCGAGCCCGGCCGGCTGGAGCAGTGGGCGCCGTTCCTGTCCGACCGCGACCTCGGCCGCCCCGGCGGCGCGACGCTCACCGCCATCGACGGCGACGAGCGGTACGCCATACCCGCGACCGTGCAGCGGGCCGAGCCGCCGCACCTGCTCGTCTACACCTGGGGTGAGGACCTGCTGCGCTGGGAGTTGACCCCGACCGCCGGCGGCACCAGGCTGGTGCTGCGGCACACCATGGCCGACCGGCACTGGGTGCCGAAGGTCGCCGCGGGCTGGCACCTGTGCCTGGTGGTGGCCGATCGCCTGCTCGACGGCACACCGGTGCCGCCGATCCGCGGCACCGAGGCCAAGAACCACGGCTGGCTGGAGCTGAACGATGCCTACGGCCGCGAGCTGGGGATCCCCACCGACGACGGTGCGGGGGAGACGGACGGGCAGTAACCGTATACTCTCCTGCGCTGACGGGGATCGGTCCAGGTGGACAGCCATGGCAATGGTGATCGGGAGAGCGGAGAAGGCGTGACGGCGGATAACGGTTACCTGAAGGTCATGTCCTGGAACCTGTGGCTCGCGGGCGGCTGCGTGAACGGCGCCCGCGACAAGCAGCTCGCGTTCCTGCGCGAGCAGGCGCCGGACGTGGTGGGCCTGCAGGAGACGCTCGGCTTCGCCGCCCGCGAGCTGGCCGAGGAGCTCGGCTGGCACCACCACCAGGGCGGCAGCTGCGGTGTCATCTCCCCGCACCCGATCATCGAGCGGTACGGCCACGAGCAGATGTGGGGCGTGGGCGCCCGGCTGCGGCTGCCCGACGGCGGTGAGCTGGTGGCGTGGAGCGCGCACCTCAACTACGACCCGTACGGGCCGTACGACTTCCACCTCGCCGGGATGAGCGTGCCGGAGGTGCTGACCCGGGAGGCGGACGCGGGCCGCCCGGCGCAGATCGAGGAGATCCTCGCCGCGATGGGCCCGGCGCTGGCCGAGCCGGGCCTGCCGGTGCTGCTGACCGGCGACTTCAACGTGCCGTCCCACCTGGACTGGCCCGACCTGCCCTGGCAGGTCAGCGTCGCGGTCGAGCGGGCCGGGCTGCGCGACTCCTACCGCGTGGTCCACCCCGACCCCGTCGCCGTGCCCGGCCACACCTGGTCCCCGCTGAACCCGTGGCACGAGCAGCGGGAGGGCACGCCCGAGCCGCAGGACCGCATCGACTTCGTGCACTTCGCCGGGCCCTTGCGGGCCGTGACGTCGGATACGGTCGGCGTGGGTGAGCCGCGGCCCATGCCCCACCACGCGGACAATGACTGGACCTCGGACCACTGGGCGGTGCTCAGCACCTTCGCGCGGGAGAACTGATGATCGACCTCGGCGGCTACGACGCGGTGCTGCTCGACATGGACGGCACGCTCGTCGACACGGAGTCGCTGTGGGTGCAGGCCGTGGTCGAGGTCGCCACGGGTCTGGGCGCGGCCCCACTCGACGAGACGCTGCTGATCGGCGGCACGGTGGCGAGCATCGTCGCCGTCGTCGGCACCGCCCTGGACGGGCAGGTGGCGGCCGCGGAGCTGACCGTCCTGATCGACCAGGGCGTCAAGCGCAAGGTCGCCGAGGTCGGCATCGTGCTGCGGCCGGGCGCGCGGCGGCTGCTCGACGGCCTGGTTGCCGCCGGTATGCCGTGCGCGCTGGTCACCTCGTCGGGCCGCGCGGACACCGAGCTCATCCTCGACGTGCTGGGCCGCGAGGTGTTCGCGCACACGGTCACCGCCGACGACGTGCCACGCCACAAGCCCGATCCGCTGCCGTACGCGACCGCGGCGGCGCTGCTCGGCGCCGACCCGTCACGCTGCGTCGCGATCGAGGACTCGCTCGCGGGTCTGGCCGCCGCCGAGGCGGCCGGCTGCACCACGATCGGCGTGCCGCACCTGCAGCCCATCCCGCCCGCGCCCGGCCGGCACGTGCTCGTCAGCCTGGAGCAGATCAGCGTCACACCCGTTAGGGTGAGCCGATGATCCTCACCGTCACCCCCAACGCCGCCCTGGATGTCACGTACCTGGTGGACAGCCTCACCCCGTACGCGACGCACCGTGTCTCGGCGGTGGCGGAGCGGGCGGGCGGCAAGGGGGTCAACGTCGCCCGGGTGCTGCACAGCCTCGGCGAGCCCGTGCTCGCCACCGGCCTGGCCGGCGGCCCGACCGGCGTGCGGCTGCGCGAGCTGCTCGCCGCCGACACCGTCGCCGAGGCGTTCCTGCCGGTCGCCGGGGACGCGCGGCGCACCGTCGTGGTCGCCGACCGGGCCGACGCCACCGGCTTCTGGGAGCCCGGCCCCAGCGTCACCGCCGCCGAATGGTCGGCGTTCACCGCGCACTTCGCGTCGCTGCTGGACGGGGTGCGGGTGGTCGTGCTGTCCGGCTCGCTGCCGCCCGGCGTGCCCGCCACCGCGTACGCCGAGCTGCTCGCGCTCGCCCACGCGGCCGGTGCGGCGACCATTCTCGACGCCGACGGCGACCCGCTGCGGCAGGGTCTGCGCGTGCAGCCCGACCTGGTCAAGCCGAACGCCGCCGAGCTGCACGCGCTCACCGGCGTCCGCGTCGACGGCCCCGGCGCCGCGCGCCAGGCCGTCTCGGTGCTGCGCGAGCTCGGCGCCGGCGACGTCGTCGCCTCGCTCGGCGGCGGCGGCCTCGTCGCCGTCTGCGCCGACGGCGTCTGGCGCGCCCGCCTCCCCGAGCCCCTGTCCGGCAACCCCACCGGCGCCGGCGACGCCTGCGTAGCCGCCCTCGCCCGCGGCCTCCTCACCGGCCAGCCCTGGCCCGACCGCCTCCGCGACGCCGTAGCCCTCTCCGCCGCCGCCGTCCTCTCCCCGGTAGCCGGCACCATCGACACCGCCTCCTTCCACCACCTCCGCAACGAGGTAACCGTCGAACCCTGCTGACCCCCCGACCCCGCGAACCCCACCGGGCCCACCCCGACCGCGCCGATCTTGCGCGAACTGTGGGTGCGACACGCCCATTCCGCGCATATCCCTAACAGTTCGCGCAAGATCGTTGCGATCTTGGGGGTGGGTCGCCCGCGTGGCGGCGGGCGGAGCGGGGTAGGGCCGAGGGAGATCCGATGTGGACCTAGGCTGTCGTGATGGCTGTGGCCCACCTCGCACACTCCTGGCGCGTCGACGCGCCGCCGCATCGCGTGTTCGCGCACCTGGCGGATCCGTACAGCTATCTCGGGTTGTCGCCCCTGCTGGTCGAGGTCCGCGACGTGCGACCGGGCTCCGACGAGCAGGGCCCGCTGACCGACTACGTCGCGGTCGAGCGGTTCCGCTTCCTGGGCGTGCTGCGCTGGGACAACCCGATCCGGGTACGCATGCGCGCGACCGAGCCCGATCTCGTGCGGCAGAGCGTGCTCAGCCCTGGTGGCGTGCGTCTGGAGTCGACGGTGCGGCTCACCCCCGACGGCGACGGCACGCTCGTCGACGAGGAGATCGAGTTGCGGGCGGCGGCGTTCCTGCGCCGTTTCGCCACCGGCCAGGCGCGAGCGGTCCAGCTCCACCGCGCCGCCGAACTCGCTCGCCGGATGGCACTGCCCGGTCCTACCATGTCGGCGTGAACCGGCGCCGCGCGAAGAAGCTGACCCGCAGGCTGGTCGCCGCCGCCCTGACCGGCGATGCCGCCGGGGCGGCCCGGCTGCTGCGCGCCGGTGCCGATCCCGACCGGCCCGACGCGTACGGCACGCGGCCGCTCTACCAGGCGGCCGTGCAGGGCGAGCTGGCGGTGCTGCGGCTGCTGCTCGCCGCTGGGGCGGCGCCGGACCTGGAGAGCGGGCGCGGGCAGGAGGGCACGCCGCTGTGCGCGGCGGCCGTGTGGGGACGCGTCGACATCGCCTGCGAGCTGCTCGCCCACGGTGCGGACCCGGGTCTGCGCGAGGACGCCGGCCTGGGCAACACGCCGCTGGAGTCGGCGCGCCTGTTCGGCCAGGCGGAGACCGCGGAGCTGCTGGCCGAAGCGCTCGCCTCCGCTAGGCCGATCGCCTCCGCCAGGCCGATCGCCTCCGCCGGGCCGATCGCGTAGCGCGAACCCGGCCGGGGTGACGATCCAGGTGCCGGACCTGGCAGAGCCGCCCGGCACGGCGAGATCGACTGCTGAGGTCGGCGGAGGACGTTGGCCGCCGTTACCGGCCGGCCACCTCACCGAGCATCGCGGTGACGTACGGGTCGTCGGTCTCCGCCGCCAGGTCGGTCGCGAACACGGCGCGCAGCTGCTCGCCGTCGCCGAGCCGTTCGCGCAGCGAGCGCCAGGCCCACAGGTTCGGGTGCGGGATGTCCGTGCAGGCCTCGGCGGGGGTGAGCGTGGTGATCGCCCGGTCCAGGTCGGCGGGGGAGAGGGGGTAAGACCCCGACCCGCCGCTGCGGCCGACGATCGTGCCGAGCACCACCGCGGGCAGCAACCCGTCGCCGACGGCGATGCGGGCGAACTCCGGCTCGCCGTTCACCAGCCGCGCGACGCCGAAGGCCGCCGGCCGCTCCCAGCCCGGGATCGCCGCCTCGAACCGGTCCCGCGCCGCGTCGAGTTCCGCGATGGTGCGCCACTGCTCGCTCATGTACTCGATCATGGCACGGGCCGCGGGAGCGTCAGGTGAGGGGGATGCGGGCGACGGAGGTCCAGTGGTAGGAGGCCGTGCGCCGGTCCTGGGTGACGTCCAGCAGGTGCACCTCGCGGACGGTCAGGGTGGCGTGGCTGGGCCGCACCCGCTGGCGCAGCGCGGCCTGGACCTGCCCGGAGTCGCCGGTGCCGGTGGCGTACGCCAGCGTCAGGTGGCCGGGCATCGCCTCGTAGGCGACCGCCTCGGAGCCGAGCACGTCGGCGATCGCGCCCCGGCTGCGGGCGTGGACGGTGTGCAGCGGCTCGCCGGGCAGGTCACCGTCGAGATCGGCCAGCACCACCGTGACGCTGGCCAGCGGCGAGCCGGCGATGAGCGTGAACGCGGGCACGTCGGCGAGCGCCTCGCTCAGCCGTGCGGTCAGCTTCGCGCGCTCGCCGGGGCCGATCTCCGCGGCGGGGATGCCCATGACCGGCTGGACCGTGACGTGCAGCCGTGCGTCGGGCACCGGCGCAAGGAACGGGAATGGTGCCATCGCCGCCCGGCACCCGCCGACGAGTCGGGCCAGGTCGGTGTCGTGGTCGAGGTCGGGCAGCAGGTAGACGTGCAGCCGGGTCCAGCCCGCGGGCCAGATCCGCCCGCCGGTGAGGAACGGTTTCATCGGCCGCGCGGCGGCTGCCACAGCTCGAAGCGGTTGTCCTCGGCGTCGTAGGCCCAGCCGAAGCGCCCGAACTCCCCGTCCTCGACCTCGTCGGCGACCTTGACCCCGGCGGCGCGCAGCTGCGCCAGCATCGCGTCCAGGTCGTCCACCCGGAAGTTGAGCATGTACGGCTGGTCGGGGCGGCCGAGGTAGTCGGAGTCCTGCTCGAAGACCGTCCACGTCGTCGTGCCGCCCGCGTGCCAGCGGAAGGTGTGCCCGCCCCACTCGCTCACGTCGATGCCGAGATGTGTGCCGTACCAGGCCCGCAGGGCTGCGGCATCGCGGGCGCGGAGGAACACCCCGCCGATTCCGGTCACTCGCTGCATCCGGACATTCTGACATGAAACTCCGGCGTGCGCCGGACCTTGGCGGGCGGGCCCGGCGGGAGCATGATGCTGGCATGCTCTCATCGATCATCGACGGCCGATCCGTGGCGGGCGGCGCACGGGTGCTGGACAGCCGCAACCCCGCCGACCTCGACGACGTGGTGGGCCAGGTCGCGCTGGCCGACGTGCCCACCGTGGTCGCGGCCGCCGCTGCGGCGCACGCGGCCCAGCGTGCCTGGGCGGCGGTGCCCGCGCCGGTGCGCGGGCAGGTGATCGCCAACATCGGCGCGCTGGTCGAGGCGAACGCCGAGGCGCTCGCCCGGCTGGTAACCCGCGAGATCGGCAAGCCGCTGGCCGAGGCGCGCGGCGAGGTGCAGGAGATCGTCGACACCTGCCGGTTCTTCCTCGGCGAGGGCCGCCGCCTGTACGGCCAGACGGTGCCGTCGGAGATGCCGGACAAGCAGCTGTTCACGTTCCGCGAGCCGGTCGGCACCGCGATGATCATCACGGCGGGCAACTTCCCGGTCGCTGTGCCGTCCTGGTACCTGGTGCCCGCGCTGCTGTGCGGCAACGCGGTGGTGTGGAAGCCCGCCGCGTACGCCGCCGCCGGCGCCGACGCGCTCTACCAGCTGTTCGCCCGGGGCGGGCTGCCCGCCGGGGTGCTGAACCTGGTGCAGGCCGACGGCCCGGAGACCTTCCACGGACTGTCGCAGGCCCTGGACGAGGGCCTGGTGCAGAAGGTCGGCTTCACCGGCTCGACCGAGGTGGGCCGGTCCATCGGCGAGCTGTGCGGCCGCCACCTGCAGAGCCCGTGCCTGGAGCTGGGCGGCAAGAACCCGATGGTGGTCACCGAGGACGCGGAGCTGGACCTGGCCGTCGAGGGCGCGCTGTTCGCCGGGTTCGGCACCGCGGGCCAGCGCTGCACCTCGCTGGGCACGGTCATCGTGCACGAGTCGGTGCACGGGGAGTTCCTGCGCCGGTTCGCCGCGGCCACCGCCGCCGCCGCGATCGGCGACCCGACCCGCGAGGTGCTCTACGGCCCGCTGCTGGACGAGAGGTTCGCCACGTCGTACGAGAAGTATCTGGGCTGGATCGAGGGCGGCCACCGGGTGCTCGGCGCGACCGGCCGGATCACCGCCGACAACCCGCGCGCCGAGTTCGTCGGCGACCCGGCGGCGGGCCTGTTCTACCACCCGGTCATCGTGGACGGGGTGCGTCCCGGCGACGCCCTGTTCGACCAGGAGACGTTCGGCCCGATCGTCGGCGTGACGGCGTACCGCTCCCTCGACGAGGCGATCGAGCTCGCCAACGCCCCCGGGTACGGCCTGTCCAGCGCGATCTACACCACCGACCCCGGCAAGGCGTTCGCGTTCCGGCGCGGCGTCGGCGCGGGCATGGTCAGCGTCAACAACTCCACGTCGGGCGCCGAGGCGCACCTGCCGTTCGGCGGCAACGGCCGCTCCGGCAACGGCAGCCGCCAGTCCGGCATGTGGGTGCTCGACCAGTTCACCCGCTGGCAGGCCATGAACTGGGACTACTCCGGCCGCCTGCAGAAGGCGCAGCTGGAGGTCGCCGTCGTCCCCGCCGACCTCGACTTCCGCCTCTGAACCGAAAGGAAGGGCACCTTCTTGACGCTATCCGTATAGGAAGGTGCCCTTCCCAACGCTGTCCGGAACGGAGGTGCGCGGCACGGAGGTTGCTGGCAGGGTATGGGCGTGCAGGTGTACCCGGCGCCCTCGGCGCGGACGCTGGACTGGTTGCGGCGCGTGCTGGGCGCACCGGTCGCGGCGGTGACGCCGCTGACCGGCGGCATCGCGCAGGCCGTCGACGCGGTCGACACCGCCGACGGGCGCCGGTACGCGCTGCGCCGCTGGTGCCGGCCCGGCTGGCAGGTCGAGGACCCGTGGTTCACGCCCGACAACGAGGCGGCGGCGCTGTCCGCGCTGTCCGGCACCGGGCTGCCCGTGCCCGAGGTCGTCGCCCTCGACGCCGCGGGCGGCCAGGCGGAGTGCCCGGCGCTGCTGATGACCTGGCTGCCGGGACGGATGCTGCCCAGCGCTACCCACCGCGACGGGTCCGTCCCGCCGCCGACGGCGGCCATGCTCGCCCGGCTCGTCGAGGCCGCGCACGCGATCCACGCGGTCGACGGCGCGGGCGTCGCACCGTTCGAGCCGTACGTGGTGCTCGGGCAGGCGCGCCCGCCCGCCGCGAGCACCCGCCCGCAGCTGTGGGAACGTGCCATCGCGGCCGGGCCGGCGACGCCGCCGCCGGCGCGGGCCACCCTGCTGCACCGCGACTACCACCCCGGTAACACGCTGTGGCGGGACGGGACGCTCACCGGCATCGTGGACTGGACCAACGCCTCGCGCGGGGCGCCCGGCTACGACTTCGGCTACCTGCGGATCAACCTGCTCATCATGTATGGGCAGGAGGCCGCCGACGCGGTCCTGCCCCTGCTGGACGACCACGATCCGGCCGACGACCTCGCCGCCTTCCTCGACATGGAGTGGGAGGGCCCGCACGCCGCGCCGCTGCCCGTGCTGGAGTCCTACCTGGAGACCCTGCTCGGCTGAGGCCGCACCGGTCAGAGCGGGGCGCCCGCGTCCAGCGCCGCCTGTGCCTCGGCCGCCGAGGGGCCGTCGCCTGCCGCGACCCGTGCCAGCGCCGCGCGGTACGCGGTCGGCAGGGCCTCGTCGGCGGGCACCGCGACATCAGGGGTGACGCCGGTGCCCTCCCAGTTGGTGCCGGTGACCGGGTGCACCGCGCGGGCGACGGGGATGGTCGCCTCCAGGTGCGGGTGCAGGCGGAACGCCTCGCGCGGATGCGCGCCGCCGCGGGTGCGCCCGCCGACCACCGTGCCCCGGCCGGACTGCTGCACGTCGTAGGCCAGCGCCTCACCGCCGGAGAAGGTGGCCGGGCCGGTCAGCACGTAGAGCGGCTTGGTGCGGCCGTAGCGCCGACCGGGCACGTGGGCGAGCGTCCACGCCTGGCGGACCTGGCCGGTGGCGCGCTCGAACGTGCCGGTGAGCTGCACCGGCTCGTGGTCCCACAGGTAGCTCATGAGCAGCGCGACCGCCGACGGCTCGCCGCCGAGGCAGCCGCGCAGGTCGACGATGAGCGCCCGGGTCGGGGCGAGCAGCGTCATGGCGGCGGCGTACACGTCGCCGACCAGCACGGCCGGGAAGATCAGCGGCCGGATGTCGAGCAGGCCCACGTCACCGGGCAGCCGCCGGGCGCCCGCCACGCCCCCGCAGGTGCGCTCGGCCCAGTCGGCCATCGCCGCGTACTCGGCGGCCTCGTCCTGCTCGGCGCGCTCGGGCAGGGGCTGCTCGTGGTGCAGCAGGCGCAGGTGCAGGTCGCCGTTGACGGCCTGCAGGTCGGCGGTGACCGCCGCGGCCAGCGCGGCCGGGTCGGCGGGGTAACCGCCGGCGGCGCCGGCGAGCCGCCGGGAGATGTCGGCGGCGGCGTCGGGGAACACGTAGTGCTGCTCGACGAGGTCGCGCAGGCGGTCGATCAGGATGGCCGGTTCGGACTTCTGCATGGCACCAGGGAAGCACGCCGCTTGACAAAGCGTCAAGGGTTCTTGACGCTTAACTGCGGTGGCACGGGAACGAGCGAAGGGGCGGTCCATGAGCAGCGACACCACGGGTGACGGCGAGGTGATGCCGGTCGGTTCCGCCGACCAGCACCGGGCGCTGGCCCACCCGATGCGCCACCGGATCCTGTTCGCGCTGGAACGGCCCGCCACGGTCAGCGGGCTCGCGGCGGCGCTGCGTACCAACAAGGGAAACGTGGCCCACCACCTGAAGGTGCTGGCCGACGCGGGGCTGGTGCGGCCCGCCGGCACCCGCACCGTGCGCGGCGGCACCGAGCAGTACTACGCCCGCGCCGCGCGGGCGCTGCACTACACCGGGCCGGGCGCGGCGGGCACCACCACGGCCGCGTTCCAGGCGATGGGCGAGGAGATCGCCGCCGACCCGGACCCGCTGCTGGTGCTGCGGCACCTGCGGCTGACCGAGGAGCAGGTGCGCGAACTCGCCGCCACCCTCACCGCGCTCACCCGCGACACCCCGGACGCCGGAGACGGTGCCGCCCGCTACGGGCTGCTGGTCGGCCTCTACCGCGCCCCGGGGCCACACAGCTAGCGGTGATCTCCCCATCAGCGTTTTCACAGCTTACGGCCGTTGAGGTGTGGAGTACGCGAGCACGAAGGGGTGCGGGGGAATGAGCGAAGTGTGGCGGGAGAGGTTGCGGACGGACGTGCCGGCCTCCCTGGTGGTGGTGCTGGTGGCGCTGCCGCTGTCTCTGGGCATCGCGGTCGCGTCGGGCGCGCCGGTGCTGGCCGGGTTGATCAGCGCCGTGGTCGGCGGCATCGTCGTAGGCGCGCTGGGCGGCTCGGCGGTGCAGGTCAGCGGCCCGGCGGCGGGGCTGACCCTGATCGTGGCGCAGACCGTGGCCACCTTCGGCTGGCGCGGCGCGTGTGCGATCACCATGGCGGCGGGGCTGCTGCAGCTGCTGCTCGGCGCGGCGCGGGTGGCCCGCGCCGCGCTGGCGGTCTCCCCGGCGATCGTGCACGGCATGCTCGCCGGGGTCGGTGTCGTGATCGTCCTGTCCCAGGTGCACGTGCTGCTCGGTGACGCGCCCCAGGCGTCGGCACTGGCGAACCTCCAGGCGCTGCCGGGCGAGCTGCTGCACAACCACACGCCCGCCGTCTTCGTCGGCGTGCTCACCCTGGCCGTGCTGTGGGGCTGGCGGGCGCTGCCCCGGATCTCGGTGTACGTGCCCGCGCCGCTCGCGGCCGTGATCGTCGGCACCGCCGTCGCCGCGGCCACCGGCTGGGAGATGCAGCGGGTGGACATCCCCGAGAACATCCTGGCCTTCGACGCCGGCCCGATCTGGCCCGACGCGGGCATGCCCACCATCCTCGCCGCCGTCGGCGCGGTCGCGCTCGTCGCCAGCGTCGAGTCGCTGCTGTGCGCGGTCGCCGTGGACCGGATGCACGACGGCCCCCGCGTCAACCTGGACCGCGAGCTGGCCGGGCAGGGCGCCGCGAACGTCGTCGCGGGCGCGCTCGGCGGCCTGCCGGTCGCCGGTGTCATCGTGCGCTCCACCACGAACGTGCGGGCCGGGGCCCGCTCGCGGCTGTCCACGGTGCTGCACGGCGGGTGGATCCTGGTGCTGGTGCTGGCCGCCGCGCCGGTGATCGAGCTGATCCCGCTGCCCGCGCTGGCCGCGCTGCTGGTCTACACCGGCGTGCAGATGGTCAACCTGACCCACGCCCAGCAGGTCCACCAGCACCGGGAGATGCCGGTCTACGTGCTGACCCTGCTCGCCGTGGTGGTGCTCGGGCTGTTCGAGGGCGTGCTCGTCGGCATGGTCTGCGCGCTGCTGCTGTCCATCTGGCGGCTCACCCACGCCACCGTGCGGGCATACCACGACGAGCACGGCTGGCACGTCGCGGTCGAGGGGTCGCTGACCTTCCTCGCCGTGCCGAAGCTGACCCGGGCGCTGGCGCGGGTCCCCGCGCAGACGGCGGTCGCGGTCGAGCTGAACGCCGACTTCATGGACCACGCCGCGGTCACCGCGCTGCACGACTGGCGCACCGGCCACGAACGCGGCGGCGGCACCGTCGAGGTCCACGAGCTGCACCACCACTGGTACGCCGAAGCGATCACCGGCCAGCGCCCGCCGGCCCGCAAGGTCCACGCCACCGCCTGGCTGCTGCCGCGCATGCACCGCGCCGTGCCCTCCGGCGCCCGCGAGCGGCTGGCCCGCGGCGCCCGGCTGTTCCACCGCCACGGCGCCCGCCGCGTCGGCCCGG
>NZ_JBFAOU010000130.1:0-22839 GCF_040675365.1 Catellatospora sp. NPDC049609
GTGGGGTTGGTGTGGGGGCGGGTGGGGGTGGTCGGGTGGGCCCGCGACGCGCTGGCCGCGGTCGGCGCGGCCATCTGGATGACTTCGATCACAGAAAAGTCATCCAGATAGGCCAACGTCTATGCAAAGCGCGGCGCGGGCCGCGTCGCGGAGCGACTCCCGCAGAGCGCGGGTGGGCGCGCTGGAGCGCGCTGGGCGCGGTGGGGTGGTGCGGTGGGGGAGGCGGGTCAGCGGCGGCGGGAACGCGTCCGCTCGACGCTGTCGGCGCCGAGCATGACCGCGCGGACCTGCTCCTCCACCTCGACGGTGCACACGAAGACCAGCTCGTCGCCGGCCTCGATCGGGTCGTCGGGGGTCGGCGTGAGCACGCGGCGGCCCCGCACGATGGCGACCAGCGCGCTGTCGGGCGGCAGCGGGATGTCCCGCACCGGCTGGCCGACGTGGGGGGCTTCCTCGGGCAGGGTGATCTCGACGAGGTTCGCCTCGCCCTGCCGGAAGGTCATCAGCCGGACCAGGTCGCCGACCGTGACCGCCTCCTCGACCAGGGCGGCCATCAGGCGGGGCTTGGAGACGGAGACGTCGACGCCCCACTGCTCGGTGAACAGCCACTCGTTCTCGGCGCGGTTGACCCGGGCGACCACGCGCGGCACGGCGAACTCGGTCTTGGCCAGCAGCGACACGACCAGGTTGACCTTGTCGTCGCCGGTGGCGGCGACGACCACATCGCAGGCGGCCAGGTTGATCTCCTGGAGGCTGGACAGCTCGCAGGCGTCGGCGAGCACCCAGTCCGCGGCGGGCACGCGCTCGGGGCGCAGCATTCGCGGCTGCCGCTCCAGCAGCATGACCTGGTGGCCGTTCTCGATGAGCTCCTGGGCGATGGAGCGCCCGACGTTGCCGGCCCCGGCGATGGCGACACGCATGACTGGGACTCCTCTCAGGCGGCGGCCGGCGGCGCGGCTGCGATCTTGGTGACGGCGTCGGCGATCTCGTCGGTGACCAGCATGAAGACCTGGTCGCCGTCCTGCAGCACGGTGGAGGCCGTGGTCAGCGTGCCCATGCCGAAGCGCATGATGAACGCCGCGCGGGTGCCGCTGGCGTCCTCCAGAGCGTGCAGCGGGTGGCCGATCCAGCCCGCGTGCACCGGGACCTCGATGATGGCGACGGTGCTGGTGGGGTCGCGGTAGAGCTCGGTGGCGCCCTCGGGCACCAGGTGCCGCACGATGCGGTCGGCGGTCCAGCGCACGGTGGCCACGGTCGGGATGCCCAGGCGCTCGTACACCTCGGCGCGGCGCTGGTCGTAGATGCGGGCGACGACGCGCTGCACGCCGAACGTCTCCCGGGCCAGCCGGGCCGAGATGATGTTGGAGTTGTCGCCGCTGGACACGGCGGCGAACGCGTCGGCGCGCTCGATGCCGGCCTGCATGAGGACCTCGCGGTCGAAGCCCATCCCGGTGACGGTGGTGCCGGCGAAGTCGGGCGAGAGCCTGCGGAAGGCGTCGGCGTCCTGATCGATGATCGAGACCGAGTGCCCGCGCGCCTCCAGGCTGTGCGCGAGCGTCGAGCCGACCCGGCCACAACCCATGATCACAACGTGCACGTCGCGCCTCCCGACCAAACGCGGCTCCACCCGGACGCCGCGGCTCGCGCGGCGCGCCCGGGAACTGTCCAGCTTCCGTCAGCCTGCCATGCGCCCTCGCGGCGCGCGACATCAGAGTGCCACGTGCCGCCGCACCGGATGGTCGTAGGCTCCCCCTGTGGCGAGTCCTACCTCCCTGCTGAAGCGTCTACTGCTCGGCAGGCCGTTCCGTTCCGACCGACTGCAGCACACCCTGCTGCCCAAGCGCATCGCCCTGCCGATCTTCGCCTCCGACGCGCTGTCCAGCGTGGCGTACGCACCGGCGGAGATCCTGCTGACCCTGTCGATCGCGGGCGCGGCGGCCTACGCGTACTCGCCCTGGGTGGTGCTGGCGGTCGTGGTGGTCATGCTGACCGTGGTGGCCAGCTACCGGCAGAACGTGCACGCCTACCCGTCGGGGGGCGGCGACTACGAGGTGGCCACGGTCAACCTCGGCTCCAAGGCGGGCCTGGGGGTGGCCAGCGCGCTGCTGGTCGACTACGTGCTCACGGTGGCCGTGTCGATCTCCTCCGGCGTGGAGAACCTCGGTGCGGCGATCCCGTTCATCGGTGAGCACAAGGTCTTCTGGGCGGTGGGGCTGATCGCGCTGCTGGCCGCGCTGAACCTGCGCGGCCTGCGCGAGTCCGGCGCCATGTTCGCGGTGCCGACCTACCTGTTCATGTTCGCCATGCTCGGGCTGATCGTCTGGGGCGTGGTGCGGATCTTCCTCCTCGGCGAGGACCTGCGGGCGCCCAGCGCGGAGCTGACCATCCTGCCCGAGCACGGGCTGCAGGTCGGCGCCACCTTCGCGTTCGGCTTCCTGCTGGTGCGCGCGTTCTCCTCCGGCTGCGCGGCGCTGACCGGCGTCGAGGCGATCTCCAACGGGGTGCCCGCGTTCAAGCCGCCGAAGTCGAAGAACGCGGCCACCACGCTGCTTCTGCTGGGTGTGCTGTCGATCATCATGATGGTCTCCATCGTGGCGCTGAGCCTCAAGACCGGCCTGCAGTACGTCGAGGACCCGCAGCAGCAGATCGTCGGCGCCGGGCCGGGCTACGTGCAGCCGACCGTCACCGCGCAGCTCGCGTCGACCATCTTCGACCACTTCCCGGCCGGCTTCTACCTGGTGATCGCGGTGACCGCGCTCATCCTGGTGCTGGCGGCGAACACCGCGTTCAACGGGTTCCCGGTGCTCGGCTCGATCCTGGCGCAGGACCGCTACCTGCCGCGCCAGCTGCACACCCGCGGCGACCGGCTGGCCTTCTCCAACGGCATCATGCTGCTGGCCGCCTTCGCCGCGGTGCTGGTGGTCGCGTTCCAGGCGGAGACCACCCGGCTGATCCAGCTCTACATCGTGGGCGTGTTCGTGTCGTTCACCCTGTCGCAGATCGGCATGCTGCGGCACTGGAACCGGCTGCTGCGCACCGAGCGGGACCAGTCGGCGCGGCGCCGGATGAAGCGGGCCCGCGCGATCAACGGGTTCGGCGCGGTGCTGACCGGGTTCGTGCTGATCCTGGTGCTGCTGACCAAGTTCACCCACGGCGCCTGGATCTCGATCGCGGCGATGGCGGTCATCTACGCGATCATGGTGGGCATCCGGCGGCACTACGACACCGTGGCCCGCGAGCTGGTGCCCTCGGAGGAGCGGCCGGTGCTGCCCGCCCGCAACCATGCGATCGTGCTGGTCAGCAAGCTGCACCTGCCGACCATGCGGGCGCTGGCGTACGCGAAGGCCACCCGGCCGGACACGCTGACCGCGCTCACCGTCAACGTCGACACCGCCGACACCCGGGCCATCCAGGCCGAGTGGGAGCGGCGCGGCATCAACGTCCCGCTGACCGTGGTCGACTCGCCCTACCGGGAGATCAGCCGGCCCATCATCGAGTACGTGAAGTCGCTGCGCCGCGCCTCGCCGCGCGACGTGGTGACCGTCTACATCCCGGAGTACGTGGTCGGCCGCTGGTGGGAGCACATCCTGCACAACCAGTCCGCGCTGCGGATCAAGGGCCGGCTGCTGTACGAGCCGGGCGTGATGGTGACCAGCGTGCCGTGGCAGCTCGCCTCGACGAACAGCACCGACCTGGACCGGATCGACCGGGAGCTGGTGCGCACCCCCGCCCGCGGTCCCCGCCCCGGCGAGGACGCGTGATGGCGGCCGGGCCGGGCGCGACCGCCCGCACGGACGCCGCGGAGCTCTACGAGGGCGACCGGGTCGAGGTCACCGTGGGCCCGATCGCGCACGGCGGGCACTGCGTGGCCCGGCACGAGGGCCGCGTGATCTTCGTGCGGCACGCGCTGCCCGGCGAGCGGGTGGTGACGGAGATCACTGAGATCAACAAGGCGTACCTGCGCGGCGACTGCGTCGAGGTGCTGGAGGCCTCCGCCGACCGGATCACCCCGCGCTGCCCGTACGCCCATGCCGACGGCTGCGGCGGCTGCGATCTGCAGCACGTCGCCCCGCCCGCGCAGCGGGAGTGGAAGGCGGTCGTGGTGCGCGAGCAGCTGGCCCGGCTGGGCGGGCTGGACGCGGCCGGGGTCGAGGCGCTCGGCGTGGCCGTTGAGGCGCTGCCCGGCGGGGACGAGGGCTGGCGCACCCGGGTGCGCTACCGCGCGGACGCGCTGGGCCGTCCGGGGCTGCTCAAGCACCGCTCGAACGAGGTGGTGCCGATCAGCAGGTGCCGCATCGCCCACCCCGGGATCCAGGCGCTGGACGTGCTGGAGCGCCGCTGGCCGGACACCGACGTGATCGACGTGGTCAAGCCGTCGAGCGGCCCGGCCCAGCTGGTGCGGCAGCCGCCGCAGGAGATCGAGGAGCGGGCCGCCGGGCACGCGTTCACGATCTCGGCGGGCGGCTTCTGGCAGGTGCACCCCGCCGCCGCGGACACCCTGGTCGGCGCGGTGCGGGAGCTGCTGGCGGCGCGGCCGGGCGAGCACGCCTGGGACCTCTACGGCGGGGCCGGGCTGTTCGCCGCGGCGCTGGCCGACGACGTCGGCGTGACCGGCGCGGTGACCATGGTCGAGTCCGCGCGCGACGGCGTCGCGGCCGCCCGGGGCAACCTGGCCGGGCTGCCCGTGCGGGTGGTCGAGGCGACCGTGGAGCGGGCCCTGCACCGCGACCGCCGGCCGAAGGAGCGGCTGCCCCGGCCGGACGTGGTGGTGCTGGACCCGCCGCGCACCGGGGCCGGCGCGGCCGTGGTGCGGGCGATCACGGCGGCCGGACCGCGCGCCGTGGCGTACGTCGCCTGCGACCCCGCGGCGCTGGCCCGCGACGTGCGCACCTTCCGCGACCAGGGCTGGGAGCTGCGGGCGCTGCGCGCGTTCGACCTGTTCCCGCAGACCCATCACGTGGAGTGCGTGGCGCTGCTGACGCCCGCGGGCGGACCCCGGTGACCGGCCGCGCCGTGTGATCGCCAGGCGCGGGGAGAGTGAAGGTCCGGTGAAGGGGAGGCGCACCGGTGATCGGCCGTGCGGTCGGCCGATAGACTTCCCCAGCATGGGTAAGCGGAACGTGCGGCACACGCACCCCCGAAGTGCCGTTCGGGACGGCGAGAGCGAGGCGAGGGCATGATCGAGGGCGGGAACCTGCTGAGCACCGTACGAGGGCCGCAGGACCTCAAGACCCTGAGCCCGGAGCAGCTGACCGCGCTGGCGGCAGAGATCCGGGACTTCCTGGTCGCGAAGGTCGCCCGCACCGGCGGCCACCTCGGCCCGAACCTCGGTGTGGTGGAGCTCACGCTCGCCATGCACCGGGTCTTCGACTCCCCGGCGGACCGCTTCGTCTTCGACACCGGCCACCAGGCGTACGTGCACAAGATGGTCACCGGCCGCCTCGACGGCTTCGACGGCCTGCGCCAGCGCGGCGGCCTCACCGGCTACCCGAACCAGGCCGAGAGCGAGCACGACCTGGTCGAGAACTGCCACGCCTCGACCGCGCTGTCGTACGCCGACGGCATCGCCAAGGGCTACGCGCTGCGCGGAGAGAAGCGTCACACCGTCGCGGTCGTCGGCGACGGCGCGCTGACCGGCGGCATGTGCTGGGAGGCGCTGAACAACATCGCCGCCACCGACAACCCGCTGGTGATCATCGTCAACGACAACGGGCGCTCGTACGCGCCCACCATCGGCGGCCTCGCCGACCACCTGGCCACGCTGCGCCTCAACCCGGGCTACGAGAAGGTCCTCGACCTGGTCAAGGACGCGCTGGAGAAGACCCCGCTGGTCGGCAAGCCGCTGTTCGACGCGCTGCACGCGGTCAAGAAGGGCATCAAGGACGCCGTCGCCCCGCAGGCGCTGTTCGAGGACCTCGGCCTGAAGTACATCGGGCCGGTGGACGGGCACGACCAGGAGGCCCTGGAGTCGGCGCTGGGCCGCGCCAAGCGCTTCGGCGGCCCGGTCATCGTGCACGCGGTCACCGCGAAGGGCTACGGCTACCAGCCGGCCCTCGACGACGAGGCCGACCGCCTGCACGCCCCGAGCGCGTTCGACCCGGAGACCGGCCGGCTGCTGGCCGCGCCCAGCCTGAAGTGGACCAACGTGTTCGCCGAGGAGCTGGTCGCGATCGCCGGCGAGCGGCCCGACGTTGTCGGCATCACCGCCGCGATGCCCGAGTCCACCGGCATCGACAAGCTCGCCGCCGCGTTCCCCGACCGGGCGTACGACGTCGGCATCGCCGAGCAGCACGCCACGACCTCGGCCGCGGGCCTGGCGCTGGCCGGCCTGCACCCCGTGGTCGCCGTCTACGCGACCTTCCTCAACCGGGCCTTCGACCAGGTGCTGCTGGACGTGGCGCTGCACAAGCTGCCGGTCACCTTCGTGCTGGACCGGGCCGGCATCACCGGCCCCGACGGGCCGAGCCACTACGGCATCTGGGACATGTCCGTGTTCGGCGTGGTCCCGGGCCTGCGGGTGGCCGCGCCCCGCGACGCCGAGACGCTGCGCGAGGAGCTGCGCGAGGCGATCGGCATCACCGACGGCCCGACCATCGTGCGCTTCCCGACCGGCTCGGTCCCGGCGGCGCTGCCCGCGCTGCGCCGGGTCGGCGGCTCGGACGGGCTCGGCGGCATGGACGTGCTGGCCGAGGCCGAGCGCAAGGACGTGCTGCTGGTCTCGGTGGGCGCGTTCGCGCACCTGTCCGTGCAGGTGGCCGCGAAGCTGGCCGAGCGCGGCTTCGGCGTGACCGTCGTCGACCCGCGCTGGGTGCGCCCGGTGCCGGTCGACCTGGTCGCGCTGGCCCGCGAGCACAAGCTGGTGGTGACGCTGGAGGACGGCGTACGCGCCGGCGGCGTCGGCGACGCGGTGTCGAAGCTGCTGCGCGACAACGAGGTGGACGTGCCGCTGCGCGACCTCGGCGTGCCGTCGCAGTGGCTGGACCACGGCACCCGCGCCGAGATCCTCGCCGAGATCGGCCTGACCATGCCGGAGATCACCGAGCGGGTCACCAAGTGGGCCGCGGCGTTCACCACCCCCGCGCAGTCGCCGCTGGTGAGCTCCGTCCGCGGCTGACCGGCCGCCACCCGTCCGGGCCGGACCGGCCCGGACGGTGACAACCCGCCGGGTCCTCCGGCGCGTTCCACCTCGCGAAGCCACCGGCCGCGACGGTGCCGCGGTACGCGGTTCCGGGCGCGACCGGTCTGTCGGGTGAGGTGGTGCGGGCGTTGGCACGTCGGGAGCCGGACGGCGCGGCGGAGCTGTTCATCGACCTCGGGGAGCTGCCGCCCGACGAGCCCGATGACGACGACCGCCTCCCCCTGCCGCCACGGGGTTCCCGGCCGTGGCACCGCAGGCTCGCCGCGGCGCTCGCGGTCGGCGCGGTGCTCGGCGGGGTGACCGCGGCCGTCCCCGATCCCCGGCCCCGGCTGTCGGCGCTGGCCTTCCTGGACGGCGAGGGCACCCAGGTGCAGGTCCTCGACGACGAGCTGGTCCTGGTGCTCGGCCCGCAGGGCGCGACCGCGTACGAGACGGCGGGCTGGCGCATGCGCTGGGAGGCGTCGCTCTCCCAGCCGGTGCACGCGTTCGCGATGGGCGAGGTCGTGCTGCTGCGCAGCGGCGGGGGCGAGGACGGGCGGTTCCTCGGGTGGCCGTCCGGCGAGACCATCGCGGTGGACCGGGCGACCGGGCGGACGCTCTGGCGCAGCCTGCGCCACGTCGAGCCGCTCGACGGGCTGCTGGTGAGCTACTCCGTCGACGGCGACCAGCCCGATCTGGAGGTCCGCGACCCGCGCAGCTACGACCTGCGCTGGCGGCTGCCCGCGGCCCGCACCTGGGTCGGCGACGTGCGGCGCGACGCGCTGTGGCGGCTGTCGCCCGACGGCGAGCTGTTCGAGCACGACCTGGTCACCGGCGCGGTGCGCCGCTCGGCCCGGCTGCGCCTGCCCGCGGCGAAGTACATCAACCTGGTGGTCAGCCGGGAGGGGATCGGTTTCGAGGGCTGGGAGGACAACGGCCGCGCCGCAGACCGCCCCGTGCTCTGGTACGACATCGCCGACCTCCGGCAGGTGTCCGGCGCCCGCCAGTGGGCCTGGGAGACCGACTGCGGCGGCGGGCTGTCCTGCGCGTACCCGGCCGGGGACGGCCGGTCCTTCCTGATCGACCCGGCCACCGGGGCGCCGATCCGCAGCCTGCCCGAGGGCGGGTTCGTGCCCAGCCCGGCCGGCCTGCTGCTGGTCGACTCGCCGGGCCTGGGCTTCGTCACGCCGAAGGTGCTGGCCCGGGTCGACCCGGCCACCGGGATGCACGACACCGGCCTGCGCGACTGGCACGTGCTCAACAACGACGGGGCCATGGCCCTGGTGCTCGGCCGGGCCGGCGAGCGCAAGGGCACGACCTACCTCGCGGCGCTGGCCGCCGACGGGCCGCACCGGCTCGGTTCGGTGCCCTACCAGGTGCGCGGCTGCACCCCGGCCGGAGACGCGCTGGTCTGCACCACCATGGCGGGCGACATCGCGGTCTGGCACGTCACGCGGGAGCGGGCATGACCACGGCGGGCGGCATCGCGGTCCGGGACCCTCGGGCGGGGGCGGGCATGACCATGGCACCCGAGGCGGTCACCGTGATCGAGCTCGGCACGGACTGGGCCGACCCGCCGGGCGACCTGCCGGGGCGCCGCCCCGGACGCCGGTGGCGGTGGCCGGCGGCCTGCCTGTTGCTGGCGGCGCTGTTGGCCGGGGCGGCCGGGGACGCCACGGCGCCCGCCCCGCGGCTGATCCAGGTTGCCCGCTGGGACCAGCCGAACGCGGTGGTGGCCATGGCCGGCGAGGACACGGTCCTCGTCGCCGGCGACGGACAGCTCGCCGCGTACGACGCGTACGACGGGCGCCCGCTGTGGACGGCGACCGCCGGCGGGGTCTTCGGCTGGACCCAGGCGGCCGGCGAGGGGGTGCAGCTCGTCGCCTTCGTCCGGTCCACGTCGGCGGACGTGGCGTCGATGCTGCCGTCCTATGACGTCCTGGCCGTGGAGCGGCGCACCGGCGCGGTGCGCTGGCGCCACCCCGGGCTGGTCGACCCGGTCGCGGGCGTGCTGGTGAACCGGACCGGCGACGTGGCGCACCCGGACGTCGCGGTGCACGACCCGGACACGTTCGCGCTGCGCTGGCGGGCGCCGGAAGGCCGCGCCGCCGGGATCGACGCCTGGGGCTCGGCGCTGTGGCGGCTCACCGACGGCGGTGACCTGGTCGAGCACGATCTGGCCACCGGCGCGGTCCGGCGCGACCTGCGGGTGCCCGCGCCGCCGACCGAGCTGATCGAGGTGGTCCCGACCCGGCACGCCATCGGGCTGTCCGGCTACCGGCGGCGGGCCGACGGGGTGCCGGAACTGGTCGAGCACTGGTACGACCGGGCGAGCCTGCGGCCCGCGTCCGGCGAGGGCCGGTGGCGCTGGGAGACCGACTGCGGCGGCGGCCTGTCCTGCGCCGGCACCGGGCGGGACGACACCGCGTACCTGCTCGACAGCGCCACCGGCGCCCCGGTCCGTCAGCTGCCGAGCCGCCTCTACCTGGGCAGCCCGGCCGGGGCGCTGCTGCTCGACGAGAACGACCGGGGCTTCGCTGCCCGGCTGGACCCGGCCACCGGCGAGCGGCTGACCGACGTGCGGGGCTGGACGGTGCCGGCGACCATGAGCACCTTCATCCGGTTCGTCGGGCGGTTCGATCGCGCGAGCCGGACGACCTACCTCGCCGCGCTCACACCGGGCGGGCTGCGGCCGCTCGGCCGGGTGGCGCTGGCGGCGCGCCGGTGCGAGGCCGGGCCCGGCGTACTGGTCTGCGCGACCACCGGCGGCGAGGTCGTCATCTGGCGGATCGCGGAGGGAGCGGCATGACGGAGCCGGCGGTGATCGACCTCGGCGAGGACCGCGAGCCGGCGGACCCGCCGCGGCCGGGGCTCACCCGGTCGTACGTACGGTCCGCGGCCTGCCTGCTGCTGGCGGGGTTGTTGCTCACCACGACGGCCGGGGACGCGCCCGCGCCCGAGCCCTGGCTGATCCAGCTCGCCCGCTGGAGCCAGCCCAACGCGGTGGTGGCCTTGGCCGGCGAGGACACGGTCCTGGTCGGCGGCGAGGGCGAGGTCGTCGCGTACGACGCGGCCGACGGGCGCCCGCTGTGGCGCGTGCCGGCCGGGGCCTTCGGCTGGACCGTCGCGGCCACCGACCGGATCCAGCTGATCGGCTTCAACCTGCCGGAGTCGACGGACCCGGCGGGGTCGCTGCCCTACGACGACGTCCTGGCCGTCGACCGGCGTGCCGGGACCGTCCTCTGGCGCAACACCGCGCTGGTGGATCCGGTCGCGGGGGTGCTGGTCGTCCGCACCGGTGATCCGGTGTACCCGAGCGTGGCGGTGCACGACCCCGCCACGTTCACCCGGCGCTGGTCGGTGCCCGCGGCCGACGTCGTCGAGGCCGACCCGCAGGGCTCGGCCGTGTGGCGGTTCACCGAGGGCGGCGAGCTGGCCGAGCACGACCTGGCCACCGGCGCGGTACGCCGGGCGGTCCCGGTGTCCCCGCAGCCCGCGGAGCGCGTCACGAACCTGCTCATGGCGCGGTCGGCCGTCGGGCTGTGGGGCGTCCGGACCCTCCCCGGCGGCGACGAGGAGAACTTCCAGCGCTGGTACGACCGGACGAGCCTGCGCCCGACCACCGGCGCGGACCGGTGGATCGATGAGGTTGACTGCGGCGGCGGGCTGTCCTGCGCGATCACGGCGGCCGAGGACGTCACGTACCTCGTCGACCGGGTGACCGGCGTGCCGGTCCGCACCTGGCCCCGCGGCCAGGTCGTGGGCAGCACCGGTGGCGCGCTGCTGCGCGGCGAGGCGCGGGTGGGCTTCGCGGCCCGCCTGGACCCGGCCACCGGCGCGGTGATCAGCGATGTGCGGGGCTGGGAGGAGCTGGCGGCGCAGGGCGAGCTCGTGCGGTTCGTCAAGCGGGAGGACTGGCGGACGGCGACGACGTACCTGGCCGAGCTGACGGCGGCGGGGCCGCGGCCGGTCGGGCGGGTGCCGGGGCTGCTGCGCCGGTGTGAGGCCGGGCCGCACGTGCTGACCTGCGTGACCGTCGGCGGGGAGGTCGTGATCTGGCGGGTGGGGGAGGGGCCGGGATGACGGCGCGCGTGCAGGCGGACGAGCCCGCGGTGATCGAGCTGGGCGCGGGTTGGCGGGAGCCGCTCGCCGAGCGCGAACGCGATTTCAGGGGGCGGCCCCGGCTGCTGGCCCTGGTGCTCGCGGCGGTGCTGGCGCTGGCGCTGGGCGGGGCGGGGCCGGTCACCCGGCTGCGCGAGCTGGCCCGGATCACGCTGACCAGCTCGGCCGCCGACTTCCGGATCTTCAGTGACCTGCTGGTGGTGCACGACGGCGACCGGCTCGACGGATACCGGCTCGCCGACGGCACGCCCGCCTGGCGCGTCGCCTTCCCGCAGGCGGTCGACGGCGCGAACATCCTGGCGCCGCTGCCCGGCATCGCGCTGGTGTCGCTGGAGTCGGTGGCGGGCAAGCCGTTCACCGCGGTGGTGGACACCGTACGCGGCGCGGTGCTGTGGCAGATCGACGCGTCGCTGGGATCGCCGAACCTTGCGCCCGACGTGGTGCTGATCGAGGACGATCGCGAAGCGGGCGCGTTCACCGTCCGCGACGTGCGGACGGGACGGGTGCGCTGGGCGGGGCACGGCAGGGTGGCCTCCCCGCTCGACGCCGTGCCCGCGGCGGGCGCGGACCCGCCGCAGGCACTGTGGACGGTGTCGCCCGCCGGTGTGCTGACCCAGCGCGACCTGCGCGACGGCAGGGTGCTGCGCACCGGGCGGGTGGATCTCCGTGGCGGCGAGCCGCGGTTCGTCGTGGTCCTCGGCGCCGAGCTCTTCATCGAGGTGGCGGTCGGGACCGGCGATGAGTCCCGGCAGGTGCGCCTGGACACGGCCACGCTGGCAGCGGTCCCGGCGACGCGGCCGTTCGTCCGGCGGTTCGACTGCGGCGCCCACTGGTGCGTGGTCAGCCAGGATCTGGTGAACCCCGACGAGGCCTCGATCGAGGTGGTGGACAAGGCGACCGGCGCGCAGCGGCAGCGGATCCCGGCCAACACGCTGGTGGAGCCGGCCCGGTGGGGCCTGCTGCTGGGCGGCTTCGAGGTGGCTGACCGCGGCATCCGGCTCGACTCGATGATCGACGCCGGGACCGGCCGGGAGCTGGCCGACCTCGGCGGGTGGCAGCTGCTGCAGGACCAGCCGCGACCGGCGGAGGTGCTGCTGCGTGGCCCGGCTGACGGACCGGTGCAGGTCGCCCGGCTGACGCCGACCGGCCCGGAGGTGGTGGCGGAACTGCCGGGCGTCGTGGGACGGTGTGCCTTCGCGCAGCAGCGCCTGGCCTGCCTGGACGACGCGCTCGGGTTGACGCTGTGGAGGATGCCGGCCTGACCCGGCGACGGGCGGAGGGGTGCGATGACCGTGCTCATCGATCTCGGTGATCCGCGCGGCCTCGACGACGAGCCCGCGGCGCCCCCGCTGTCGCCTGCCCGGCGGCGCGGCGTGCTGCTGGCCGCGGTCGCGCTGGCCGGGCTGCTCGGCTTCGGGGGCTCGGCGACCGTGCCGCCGCTGCCGCTGACCCAGGTCGCGCACTTCGACCCGCCGCTGGCCGCGCCGGTGGTGACCACCGGTGACCTGGTGCTGGCGCTGGACCGGCGGGAGAGCGGCCGGGCCCTGGCGGCGATCGGCGGTGCCGACGGAGCCCAGCGCTGGCGGGTGCCGCTGACGGGTGCCACCACCGAGGTGTACGAGGCGGTCCGGGCGGGCGGCACGCTGCTGGTGACGGTGTTCGACAGCGCCGCGCAGACGGACATGTGGAGCACGTACGCGCTGGACCCGGACACCGGCGCGCTGCGGTGGCAGGCGCGCGCGATGGTGCTGGGGGTCGCGCCCCGCGCGGCGGACTGGACGGTGCTGCTGGCCGTGGGCACCGAACCGGAGCGGTTCAGCGGGCGGGACGCGGCCACCGGCCGCGAGCTGTGGCATCTCTCGCCGCCCGGGCCGCGGTCCTGGTCGCGGTACCGCGTGGGCGGCGTACTGGGCGGTCTGGTGCTCTTCGAGGTCGCCGAGCGCATGACGGCCCGGCTGCTGAGCCCGGACGGCACGCTGGGCGAGCCGCGCCCGATCCCGGACGGGCTGGAGGGCGTGCAGGTGGCGGGGGATCTCGCGGTCACCGCCTACGTGGCCGACGGCGCCCGCCGCGTCGCGGCGCTGCGGCTGCCGGGCCTCGCACCGGCCTGGGACGTCGCCTACCCGGTGGGCGGCAATCCGCTGTTCGTCGACGCGTGCGCGCCGATGATCTGCGTGAACGGCTCGGACTGGATCTCCGTGCTGGATCCGGCCGACGGCGGCACCCGGTGGGAGGGCCAGGTGGGCGGCGCCTACCCGCTGGCGTCCGGCCTGCTGGTGTCCAACGTCAACGAGCGCCCCCGCCACGGCGTGCTCCGCGACACGGCCACCGGCGGCATCCTGCTGCGGCTGGCGCAGTGGACCGTGATCGGCCACGACGGGCGCGCGGTGCTGCTGGCGTACATCGGCGACGACCGGACCTGGTTCGGCGCGGTGGACCTCGACCGGCCCGGCCGGCTGCGGGTGATCGGCGTCGGCGGGCCCACCCTGGACCGCTGCTGGCTCGGCGACGGCACGGTGGTCTGCGAGGCGATGCTCGGCGGGCTGGACGTCTACCGCTACCGGCTGTGAGCGGTGCGGGTCACCAGTTGGCCTGGGCGGGCGGGGTGGGCAGCGGGACGGACGCCGGGTGGATGACGTACACCACGCCGCGGCTGCTGTTGAGCCAGGCGGCCTCCCACTCGGCGCGGCCGACGGGCTTGCGCACCTGGGCGTTGGTGGGGGAGTTCGGGTCGTTGAGCACCGGGTCGCCGGTCGCGGTGAAGCCGACCAGCACCATCAGGTGGCCGTTGGTGCCGTAGGACAGGCCCGGCACCTCGCCCTTCTTGAACGACGCCGACGCGATGAGCGGGATGCCCGCCGCGATGAACCGCTCCGCCTCGTTCAGCGAGCGCAGCCGGGTGACGAACCCGCGCACCCCGAACCGGCCGGCGTAGGCCGTGTTGAACGGCCAGTTGCCGCACCCGTCGAAGGTGTGGTCGTAGGTGTGCCGGGCGGCGAAGTCGACCCAGGGGTCGGCGTAGGACGGGTCGACCCAGGCGTAGTCGGCCGGGTCCGGGCCGGTGCCCCAGTAGGCCAGCACCATCGACGTGCTGGTGGGCGAGCACCAGGACTCGCCGCCGCCGTTCCACTGCGGGTACTCCCCGGCGTGGATCTCCTGTGAGTACTGCGGCACGTCGAGGACCAGGCCCTGCGCCGCGAGCGGGGTGCTCGCGGTGAGCTTGCCGGGGGCGGGCAGCGCGGAGGCGACCGCGGCGACGGTGCGCAGCACGGGGACGTCGGCGCCGCCGGCCGGGCGGGCCAGGGTCACCCGCAGCCGCCAGGTGGTCAGCGCGTGCCCGGCCGCGGCGGCGAAGGTGTCGGTGTAGACGGTGCCGTCGGCGTCGCCCTGGCCGCTCACCGAGGTGCGCCGGAAGGACGTGTCGTCGGCGGCCCAGTCGCCCAGGTTGTACCACTTGGTGGTGGTGCCCGCGGCCGTGGTGCCGCTCAGCTCGATCCGCACGAAGCTGCCGCCGGGGGTGTCGGCGGTCCAGGAGGGGATCACCTCGGTCGCGGCGAAGCCGGTGTCGGTGGCCGGGCCGGTCCAGGTCGCGGTCTCGTACACGGTGACGGCGCCGGAGTCCGCGTCGGTGTGGGCGAGCGTGCCGGTCGGGGCGGCGAAGGCCAGCCCGCCGGTGCCCGCGGCGACGCCGCTGCCCGTGCCCTCGGCCCAGCGCTGCGGGGTGTCCCAGCGCCGCAGCGCGAGCTGCCGGCCGGCGGGCGGCTTCTTGTCGCCGGCCGCCGCGGCCGGCACCGCCGCGGTGGCGCCCGCGACGACCGCTCCGGCCGCGGTACGCAGTACGTTGCGTCGGTTCATCGGTGCCTCCCGGGGCCGGCGGTGCGCTGGCGATTGTCTGCGATGAGCGTTCTATAGCTGAAGATTTTTTGCAATGGCCCGGGGGCTCTATCTTCGTGGGCGGAGACAGCGGGCAGAGGGGGCGGTCAGGTGCGGGTGCTGGTGGTGGAGGACGAACGGCATCTTGCCGACGCGATCGCCCGAGGACTGCGGCGGCACGGGCTGGCGGTTGACGTCGCCTACGACGGCACCACCGGGCACGAGATGGCCTTCGTCACCCGGTACGACGTCGTCGTGCTGGACCGGGACCTGCCCGGCATGCACGGCGACCAGCTCTGCGCCGAGCTGGTCGGCTCCGGCGCGCTGACCCGCGTGCTGATGCTGACCGCCAGCGGCAGCGTCGCCGAGCGCGTCGAGGGCTTGCGCCTGGGCGCCGACGACTACCTGCCCAAGCCGTTCGCCTTCGACGAGCTGGTGGCCCGGGTGCAGGCACTCGGCCGCCGCGCCACCCCGGTCACCCCGCCCGTGCTCAAGGCGGGCGACCTGGAGCTCGACCCCGCCAAGCGTACGGTCACCCGCGGCGGCCTCCTGATCGACCTCACCAACAAGGAGTTCGGGGTGCTGGAGGAGCTGCTGCGGGCCCGCGGCGGCGTCGTCTCCACGGAGGAGCTGCTGGAACGGGTCTGGGACGCCAACACCGACCCGTTCACCACCATCGTCCGGGTCACCATGCGCACGCTGCGGATGAAGATCGGGCAGCCCGCGCTCATCGAGACCCTGGTCGGCGCCGGCTACCGCATCCCGGCCGCCGGCGAGGAGCAGGCGTGATCGCCCGCCCGGCCCGCAAGCCCGCCCGCCGCGGGCTGCGCCCCACGCTCCGGCTGCGGCTCACCCTGCTCAACGGGGTGCTGCTGCTCGGCGCCGGCGCGCTGCTGATGCTGGTCGCCTGGCTCGTCGTCACCGCGGCGCTGCACCCCGCCGACGAGCTCGCCGCGGGCACCGTGGTGCGGCTGGCCGACGGCCGGCAGATGGATGTGCGCGACTGGCAGGAGACGCTGCTGGCCGCCGCGCAGACCGAGCTGACCGCCAAGGGCCTGGCCGCCGTCGCCCTGATCAGCATCGTCGGCGTCATCGGGGCGTACGCCGTGGTCGGCCGCGCGCTGCGCCCGCTGCACCACGTCACCGCGACCGCGCGCAAGCTCGGCGGGGAGACCCTCGACCAGCGCATCCGCTACACCGGAGCCGACGACGAGGTCGCCGAGCTGGCCGACACCTTCGACGCGATGCTGGACCGGCTCGGCGCCGCGTTCACCGCCCAGCAGCGCTTCGTCGCCAACGCCTCGCACGAGCTGCGCACCCCGCTCGCGGTCATGCGCACCGAGATCGACGTGACCCTGTCCGACCCCGAGGTGAACACCGCCGAGCTGCGGCGCATGGCCACCGTGGTGCGCGACGCCTCCGAGCGAGCCAACGCGCTGGTCGACGCGCTGCTGATGCTCGCCCGCAGCGAGGGCCGCACCGGCCTGCGCCGCGAGCCGGTGGACCTGGGCTCCGGCGTGGTCGGCGCGCTGTCCGCGATGGACCACGAGGTGCGGCGGACCAAGCTGGCGGTCAGCACCGAGCTGCGCCCGGCCCCGGTCATCGGCGACCCCAGCCTGCTCGACCGGCTGGCGGGCAACCTGATCGAGAACGCCGTCCGCTACAACCACCTCGGCGGCCGGATCTGGGTGGAGAGCCGCCACGACGGCGAGTACGCCCGGCTGATGGTCGGCAACACCGGCTTCACCGTCGCCCAGGGCGACGTGGCCGGCCTGTTCGAGCCGTTCCGGCGCGGCGGGCGGGAGCGCACCGGCGCCCGCGGCTCGGGCCTGGGCCTGTCCATCGTGAAGGCCGTGTGTACCGCGCACGGGGGCACGGTCGGCGCGGTGGCCCTGCCCGGTGGCGGGATGGAGGTCACCATCGCGCTGCCCCTAGCATCGGAGCAATGACCTCCTCGATCCGGCACATCACCGTGGACTGCTCCGACCCGTACGCCCTGGCGGGGTTCTGGAGCCAGGTCACCGGTCATCCGCGCCATCCCGACGACAAGCCGGGGGACACCGCGGCGCTGCTGATGTCGCCCGACGACGGCCCGGACCTGCTGTTCATCGCCGTGCCGGACGACAAGATCGTGAAGAACCGGCTGCACCTGGACCTGCAGCCGACCGACCGGAGCCGGGACGCCGAGATCGAGCGGCTGCTCGCCCTCGGCGCGACGCTCGCCGCGGACCTGCGCAACCCCGACGGCACCGGCTGGGCAGTGCTGGCCGACCCCGAGGGCAACGAGTTCTGCGTCGAACGCTCCGCCGCCGAGCGCGCCACCGCCGCCGTCTAGGCGCGCCAGGTCTCGCGGGCGGTGGTCGGGATCGCTGTTTCGGGTCACAGGCTGCGCTCCGACAGCACTTTCCGACCCGAGACAGCGATCTTCGAAGCGTGCCACGGATGGCCGAGTCGCCATGGCACCTGGGACGAACGGACATTTCCGCTGGAGGCAAGGACCTCGGACCTCGGTGGGGAGCGGGTTTGCGGAAAACCTTGGTGCGCACGGTCTTTCTCGGCCGCGCAATCGATGCATCAATAAATTGATGAATTCGGTCCTGCGATTTCTCGTGCCGTGGGCCACAGTTTCGCGGATCACGGGGGCAGCAGCAGCCCGGACGCTGTCGTACCCTACGGCCCGTGTTTGACATTTTCCCTGGACAGGCGGCATGACAGCGGTCGTCGCCGACCGGTCCGGCTGGCAGCGTATGGCCGATCGGATCCGGTTCGATGCTGCTTCGGAGCGGACGCTGAGCGTCCTCTCCTGGTCTGTTCCCGCTGCCGTGATGGCGGTGCTGGGGCTGCTCGGTGCTTCGACACCCGGCCTGTGGACCGATGAGCTGGCGACCTGGGCCCTGGCGACCGCCCCGCTGGAGGACCTGTTCCGGGTGCTCGGCAACACCGATGCCAGCATCGGCCCGTACTACCTGTTCATGCATGTCTGGCTGGCGGTGTTCGGCGACTCGGAACTGGCCCTGCGCGCGCCGTCGATCCTGGCGATGACCGGTGCCACCGCGCTGATCGTCGCCCTGGGCACCCGGCTGGGCGGGCGGCGGGTGGGCGTGCTCGCCGGGCTGCTCTTCGCACTCGTGCCGAGCGTCTCCCGCTACGCGCACGAGGCGAGGCCGTACGCGCTGGTCGCCTTCCTCGCCGTGCTGGCGACGTACCTGCTGGTCCGCGTCATCGACCGTCCCGGCGTGCTCGGGCTCGTGTGCTACGGGCTGACGATGGCACTGCTCGGCCTGGGGCACGTGGTGGCGCTCCTGCTGCTCGCCGCCCACGGCCTGACCGTGCTCGCCATGCGACGCGGCCTGATCTGGCGCTGGTCGGCGGCGGCGGCGGTCGCGGTCGCCGCGGCCGCCCCGGTGCTGTATCTCGGGCAGCGGCAGCAGGCCCAGATCTCGTGGATCCCGGAGCTGACCGTCCTGCGCCTGCTCCAGTCCCCCGGGGTGCTGGCCGGTTCGGCCGTCGTCGGCGGCACGCTGCTGGTGCTGAGCTTCCTGGCGTTCTCCTGGCGCGCGCCGGCGCTGGTGTGGACGCTCTGGGCCGTGCTGCCGACGATCGGGCTGGTCCTGGCCTCCCTCGCCGTGCCGATGTGGCTGCCCCGCTATCTGCTGTTCACCCTGCCGGCCTGGGCGCTGCTGGCCGCGACGGCGGTGTCCCGCACCCGGCTCCTGCGCGGGGCGGCGTTCCTGGCGCTCGTGGCGGTGCTGGCCGTCTACGAGCACGTTCAGCTCCGCGGGGCCGCCGGGCACACCCAGGATCCCCGGGCGGTCGGCGCGGTGCTGAACCAGCACGCGCTGCCCTCCGACGCCGTCATCTACGGCAGGTTCGACGACTTCACCTCCCGGCTGGCCGTGGCGCGCTACACCGAGGCGGCGCACCGGCCCGAGGACGTGCTCGTCGAGGTGGCGTCGTTGAAGAACGGCTACATTCGGGCGTCCGAATGCGCCGCGGCCGACAGCTGCGCCGGCACTCCCGACCGCGTCTGGGTGATCCGGTCCGGTGACAAGGCCGACGTCCTCGCGAACATCGGCAAGGACCGGGAGGCCCTGCTGCGGGCGGGCTACGTCACGGCGCAGACCTGGAAGCAGTCCGGCTTCACCGTGGCCCTGCTGACCCGCAAGCCGTGACCGCCGCCCGCAACGAAGATCGCCGTCTCCGGGCCGGATCCGCGGGGTGACCCGAGGTTCCGGCCGGAAACGGCGATCTGCGGCGTGCGGCGCAGCCGCGTCCTAGCGGAAGGTGCGGCCGGTGACGGCGGCCGAGACGCCCGCCCGGTCCAGGTACGGCGTGATGCCGCCCAGGTGGAACGGCCATCCCGCGCCCAGGATCATGCACAGGTCGATGTCGGCGGCCTCGGCGACCACGCCCTCGTCCAGCATCAGCCGGATCTCCTGCGCCAGGGCGGCCAGCGCCTTGCCGCGCACCTCCTCGGCGGTCAGCGGGGCGTCGCCCTGCACCAGCAGCGCCTCGACCTCGGGGTTGAGCCGCTCGTCGACCAGCAGCGGCAGGCCCGACTTGGCGATCGCGGCCAGGTTGGGGCTGGCCGAGAAGCGGTCCGGGAACGCCTCGTGCAGCGTGCCGCCCACGTGCGCGGCGACGGCCGGGCCGACCAGGGAGAGCAGCGCCATCGGCCGCATCGGCAGGCCCAGCGGGTCCAGCGCGCGGTCGGCGGTCTTGATCGGGGTGCCCGCGTCGACCGCGTTCCAGATCTCGCCCAGGAAGCGGGTCAGGATCCGGTTCACCACGAACGCCGGCGCGTCCTTGACCAGCACGCAGCTCTTCTTGAGCTGCTTGCCGACGGCGAACGCGGTGGCCAGCGTGGCGTCGTCGGTGGCCTCGCCGCGCACGATCTCCAGCAGCGGCATCATCGCGACCGGGTTGAAGAAGTGGAAGCCCACCACCCGCTCCGGGTGCGCCAGCTCGGCGGCCATCGCGGTGACCGACAGCGAGGAGGTGTTGGTGGCCAGCACCGCCTCCGGCTTGACGATCTGCTCCAGCTCGGCCCAGACCTTCTTCTTGACCGACAGCTCCTCGAACACGGCCTCGATGACGAAGTCGGCGTCGGCGAACACGGACTTGTCGACCGAGCCGCTGACCAGCCCGCGCAGCTTGGCGGCGGTGCCCACCGACATCCGGCCCTTGGCCACGGCCTTGTCCAGCTCGGCGTGCACGTACCCGACGCCCTTGTCCACCCGGGCCTGGTCGAGGTCGGTCAGCACGACCGGCACCTCCAGGCGCTTGGCGAACAGCAGCGCCAGCTGCGAGGCCATCAGGCCGGCGCCGACGATGCCGACCTTGGTCACCTTGCGGGCCAGGCTCTTGTCAGGCGCGCCGGCCGGGCGCTTGGCCCGCCGCTGCACCAGGTCGAAGGCGTAGAGGCCGCTGTGCAGCTCGGGGGTGACCGCGAGGTCGGCCAGCGCCTGGATCTCGGTCTCGATGCCCTCGGCGGTGACCCCGTTCTTGGCCAGCGTCAGCAGGTCGAGCGCCTTGGAGGCGGCCGGCACCGCGCCGTGCAGGCGCTTGTCCAGCTCGCCGCGGGCGAAGCCGACCACCGCGTCCCACATCTCGGAGCGGTCCACCTCGGCCCGGTTGACCGTGACGGTGCCGTTGACGACGCCCGCGGCCCACTCCAGCGAGCGCTCCAGGAAGTCGGCGGGCTCCAGCAGCGCGTCCGCGATGCCCATTTCGAAGGCCTGCTTCGGCTTGAGCATCTTGTTCATCATCAGCGGGTTCTGCACCACGACCTGGGCGGCCGGGACGATGCCGATGATGTTCGGCAGCAGCTGCGAGCCGCCCCAGCCCGGGATCAGGCCGAGCGACACCTCGGGCAGCGCCAGCGCCGCCGCGCCCTGCGACAGGGTGCGGTAGTGGCAGTGCAGCGCCACCTCCAGGCCGCCGCCCATCGCCGCGCCGTTGACGAACGCGAACGTGGGCACGCTGCTCTCGCGCAGCTTGGCGAAGGTGGCGTGGCCCTGCCGGCCGATCTCGACGACCTGCTCGCGCGAGGTCATCGCGGCGAAGCCGGTGAGGTCCGCGCCGACGCAGAAGATGTACGGCTTGCCGGTGACCGCGATGAACGCGGGCTGCGCGGCCTGCGCCTCGTCGATCGCCTGCGACAGCGAGGCCAGCCCGCCCCGGCCGAACGTGTTCGGCTTGGTGTGGTCCAGCCCGTTGTCCAGCGTGATCAGCGCGGCCGGCTTGTCCAGGCCGGGTACGGCGATCAGCCGGAGCTTGGCGTGGGTGACGATCTCGCTCACTTGTCCCCCTGGTTCAGTGCGGTCTGGCTGGACTCCGTCCAGGCAGGGTTCTCCCAGATCACGGTGCCGCCCATGCCGATGCCGATGCACATGGCGGTCAGGCCGTAGCGCACCTCGGGGTGCTCGGCGAAGTGGCGCGACAGCTGCGTCATCAGCCGTACGCCGGAGGAGGCCAGCGGGTGGCCCACGGCGATCGCACCGCCCCACGGGTTGACCCGCGGGTCGTCGTCGGCGATGCCGAAGTGGTCGAGGAACGCCAGCACCTGCACCGCGAACGCCTCGTTCAGCTCGAACAGGCCGATGTCGTCGATGGTCAGCCCGGCCAGGCGCAGCGCGCGCTCGGTGGACGGGATCGGGCCGACGCCCATGATCTCGGGCTCGACGCCGACGAAGCCGTAGGACACCAGGCGCATGCCGATGGGCAGGCCCAGCTCGCGGGCCACGTCCTCGGCGGCGAGCAGGCAACTGGTGGCGCCGTCGTTGAGGCCGGCCGCGTTGCCCGCGGTGACCTTGCCGTGCGGGCGGAACGGGGTCTTCAGCGTGGCGAGCTTGTCCATGCTGGTCTCGCGCGGCGCCTCGTCGGCGGTGGCCAGGCCCCAGCCGGTCTCCGGGTCGCGGGTGGCCACGGTGACCAGGTCGCCCTGCAGCTTGCCGGCGGCGTACGCGGCGGCGGTCTTGCGCTGGCTGGCCAGGCCGAACGCGTCGGCCCGCTCCTTGGTCAGCTGCGGGAGCCGGTCGTGCAGGTTCTCGGCGGTGGCGCCCATGACCAGCGCCGACGGGTCGACGATCTTCTCGGCGAGGAAGCGCGGGTTCGGGTCGACGCCCTCGCCCATCGGGTGGCGGCCCATGTGCTCGACGCCGCCCGCGATCGCCACGTCGTACGCGCCGACGGCGATGCCGGAGGCGACCGTGGTGACCGCCGTCATCGCGCCCGCGCACATCCGGTCGATCGCGTAGCCGGGCACCGTCTTGGGCAGGCCCGCCAGCAGCGCGGCGGTGCGGCCGATGGTCAGGCCCTGGTCGCCGATCTGGGTGGTGGCGGCGATGGCCACCTCGTCGACGCGCTCCGGCGGCAGCTGCGGGTTGCGGCGCAGCAGCTCGCGGATGCAGCGCACGACGAGATCGTCGGCACGGGTGTTCGCGTAGATGCCTCCGTTCGCCTTGCCGAACGGGGTGCGCACGCCGTCGACGAAGACGACGTCGCGGACTTCACGGGGCACGGTCTGCCTCCTTGCAGTTAGGGAGCTGATCCGGATGCTACTCGTGAGTAACTAGATCGGTGAAGAGACCCGCTGTGGCTTGACTCACATGAAATGAACGCGAACGCCGCGCCGAACGCCGGACGGCGGTCTGCTCGCACGGGTGACAACTGCTGGGTTGTCGCGACAACCCAGCAGTTGTCCCGCCGCCACCGACGCCAAAGCC
>NZ_JBFAOU010000131.1:0-22651 GCF_040675365.1 Catellatospora sp. NPDC049609
GCGCGCCGTCCATCCCCGCGCCGAGCTGCAGGTCCATCAGCACCACGGCGGGCGCGAACCCCCGGACATCGCCGCGTGCGTATTTGTGTGCAGAGCAAAGTCACTGGCGGCATGACCGGCGCGGCAGGCTCAGGCGTTGCGGCGCAGCAGTGCCGGGTTCAGGAGTTGCGGCGCAGGAGGGCCAGGAACATCGCGTCGGTGCCGTGCCGGTGCGGCCACAGCTGCACCGTCGGGCCGTCGCCGAGCCCCGGCATACCGGCCGGCAGCGTGGGACGGGCGTCGACGAACTCCACGTCGAATCCGCTGCGGCGCACCGCCTCGGTCACGCTCACCTGCGTCTCGACCAGGTGCGGCGAGCACGTCACGTACGCCACCAGGCCGCCGGGACGGACCGCGCGCAGCGCCGCGCCCAGCAGCTCGCGCTGCAGCTTCGTCAGCGGCGGCAGGTCGGAGGGCTGGCGCCGCCAGCGCGACTCCGGCCGGCGCCGCAGCGAGCCCAGCCCGGTGCAGGGCGCGTCCACCAGCACCCGGTCGAACCCGCCCTCCGGCAGGTCGCGGTCGGTGCCGACGCTGCGGCCGTCGGTGCAGATCACGGTGGCGGGCATGCCGCGCACCGCGCTCGCGACCATGTTGGCCCGGTGCTCGGTCACCTCGACCGCGGTCAGGTGCGCGCCGCGCTGCGCGGCCAGCGCGGCAAGCAGGCCGGCCTTGCCACCCGGCCCGGCGCACAGGTCGAGCCAGCGCTCGTCGCGGCCGTCCAGCGGCGCCTGCACCAGCGAGGTGGCGACGAGCTGGCTGCCCTCGTCCTGCACGTGCGCCCGGCCGGTCTTGATCTCCACGAGCTCGCCGGGCGAGCCGCCGCCGAGGTAGACGGCGTACGGCGAGAACGCGCCGGGCAGCCCGCCGACGATGTCGGCCAGCTCCACCGCGTCCGCGCGGCCCGGCCGCGCGCACAGGTGCACCTCGGGCCGCTCGTTGTCGGCGGTCAGCAGCCGCTCGGTCTCGGCCAGGTCGCCGCCGAGCGCCTCGCGGAACGCGCGGACGATCCACTCCGGATGGTGGTGGGTGACCGACAGGTGCCCGATCGGGTCCTCCTGCTCGGCCGGCGCCACCCGCGCCAGCCAGGTGTCGAGGTCGTGCTCGGCGATGCGGCGCATCACCGCGTTGGCGAACCCGGACGCGCCCGGCGCGACCGCGCGCACCAGGTCCACCGTCGAGGCGACCGCGGCGTGCGCGGGCACCCGGGTGTGCAGCAGCTGGTACGCCCCCAGCCGCAGCGCGTCGCGAGCGGGCGGGTCGATGCGGTCCACATCCCGGTCGGCGGCCACGCCGATGATCCGGTCGAGGGTGCCCCGGGCGCGCAGCGTGCCGTAGGTCAGCTCGGTGGCGAACGCGGCGTCGCGGCCGAACAGCCCCGCCTCCCGCAGCAGCCCCGGCAGCACCAGGTTGGCGTACGCGTCGTCCCGGTGCACCGCCAGCAGCGCCTGGTACGCCGTCATCCGGGCCGGGTCGTGCGCGGGCCGGCCGGCGCGCGGGCCGCGCCCGCCCCGCGCGTCGCGGTCGTGCTGTCGGGGTTTGGCGGAGCCTGAGCTGCTGCCGCCGCGGAACGATGTCACGAGAAGCTGTCCTCACTGCCGACCCGCACTCCGCGGGCCCAGTCCACGGCCGACATGGCCTTCTTGCCCGCGGCCCGCACCTCACCCAGCTCGACCGGGGAGGTGGCGGTGCCGGCCAGCACCCGGCGCTTCTCCACCAGCAGGTCGCCCGGCTTGAGCGCGGGGCCGTCGGCTACCGGCAGCACCGGGCCGAGCTTGATCCGGTCACCGCGGAACGTGGTCCACGCGCCCGGCGCGGGCGTGGTCGCGCGCACCCGGCGGTCCACCGCGAACGCGGGCTCGTCCCAGCGCACCTCGGCGTCCTCCACGGTGATCTTCGGGGCCAGGGTGACGCCGTCGGCGGGCTGCGGCACCGCTCGCGCGGCACCGGAGCCGATCGCGTCCAGCACCGCCACCAGCAGGCCCGCGCCGCTCACCGCGAGGCGCTCCAGCAGGTCGCCGGAGGTGTCGCGGGGGCGGATCTGCTCGGTGAGCGTGCCGTAGACCGGGCCGGTGTCCAGGCCCGCCTCCAGCTCGAACACCGACGCGCCGGTGAACTCGTCGCCGTGCCAGACCGAGTGCTGCACCGGCGCCGCGCCGCGCCAGGCGGGCAGCAGCGAGAAGTGCAGGTTCACCCAGCCGTGCACCGGGATCTCCAGCGCGGCCGGGGGCACCAGCGCGCCGTACGCGACGACCGGCACGCAGTCGGGCGCCAGCTCGCGCAGCCGGTCCAGGAACTCGGGCTCGCGCGGGCGCTGCGGGGTGAGCACCTCGACGCCGCGCTCGTCGGCCCAGGCGGCGGCGTGCGAGCGCACCAGCTGCCGCCCGCGCCCGGACGGGGCGTCCGGGCGGGTGACCACGGCCAGCAGCTCGTGGCCGGACTTCTCGATCGCGTCGAGGGAGGGCAGCGCCACCTCGGGCGTGCCGGCGAAGACCAGGCGCATCAGCTCACCGCCCCAGGCCGAACGGGCTGGCGTGCGGCGACACCTTCACGACCGTGCTGGTCGGGTCGTACCACTCGGCCCGGCGGATGTCGCGCAGCGCGGTCTTGCGGGCCTGGGTGTCCAGGCGGTCGATGAAGATGACGCCGTCGAGGTGGTCGGTCTCGTGCTGGATGCAGCGCGACATCAGGCCGGTGCCGACGATCTGCAGCGCGTCGCCGAACTCGTTGAACCCCTTGGCGATCACGTTCTTGCGGCGCTTGGTGTCGTAGTAGAGCCCCGGCACGGACAGGCAGCCCTCGTCGCCGTCCATCTCCTCCTCGTCGGGGAAGTGCAGCACCGGGTTGATCAGGTGGCCGATCACCTCGTCCACGTCGAAGCTGAACACCCGCAGGCCCACGCCGATCTGCGGCGCGGCCAGCCCGACTCCGCCGGCGTCGCGCATGGTCTCGGTCAGGTCGCGCACGAGCATGCGCAGTTCCTTGTCGAATGTGACCACCTCGTCGGCGGGGGTGCGCAGCACCGGGTCCCCGAAGAGTCGGATCGCTTGGACGGTCACAGGGGTCGTCTCCTCGGCAGTCGAACGAAGGGCAGTGCTGATCAGTCTACGGAGTGTCCCGTGCCCGCCCGCACGATCGGTCACCCGCCACAGACTTTGTCCTGTTTTCGACGTCGCACGTCACACCACCCGGATCGCGAGGATGCCCACCATGGTCATCCGACTTGCCTGGCACATGGGCGTATGCGGCCCCGAGATTCGCCCGGTTGCCAGGCAAGTCCGACGATCAAGGGGGCCGGGTCAGAGCTCGTGCGGGTCGAGCTGGATGCGGACGGAGTGGGCGGCCTTGCGCAGGCTGCGTACGCCGGCCGCCTCGTGCAGGGCTCGGGCCAGGGCCAGGCCGCCGCCGCGGCCGGTGCGCAGCAGCATGCGCTCCTCGTCCTCGCCGACCGGCAGCGGGCCGAGCAGCTCCACCCCGTCGGGCAGGCGGGCGGCGTCCAGCAGCTCGGTCACCGCCACCGCCGGCCCGGTCAGCGAGGCCAGCCGGGCCGCGGGCGGGAAGCCCAGCTCCCGGCGCTCCCCCAGCTCCCGGTCGGCCAGCCAGGCCGGATCCCAGCGCACCAGCGCCTGCACCGTGGCCAGGCCGCCGTCGGCCACCACCACCACGCGCCCGCCCCGCTCGCCCGGCCGGGCCAGCGCCGCCGCGTTGAACCAGCGCCGCGCCGCCTCCTCGGTGGCGCGCAGGTCGGCCCGGGTCAGCAGCGCCCAGGCGTCGAGCAGCAGCACCGCGCCGTACCCGCCCTCGGCCACCGGCTCCGCGCCGGGCGTCGACAGCACCAGCGCCGCCTCGCCGGGCACCGTCGACAGCACCGCGTCACGTCCCGAGGTCCGCACCGGCACCCCCGGCAGGGCCCGGCCCAGCTCCTCCGCGGTACGCCGTACCCCGGTCACCGCCGCCCGCAGCCGCCTGCCGCCGCACGCCGGGCAGGTCCAGCCTGCCGCGGGCCGCGCGCACCAGCGGCACGCCGCCACGCTGCCCGCACCGCCCAGCGCCAGCGGACCCGAGCAGCGCGGGCAGCGGGCGCGCTCACGGCAGTCCTGGCACGAGACGGCGGGCACGTACCCCCGCCGCGGCACCTGCACCAGCACCGGCGCGTCCGCGGCCAGCGCGTCGCGGGCCGCCTTCCAGGCGACGCTCGGCAGGCGCGCCGAGGCCGCCGCCGGGTCACGGGCGAGCTGGGTGTCGTCGGCCGGCTGCACCAGCGGCGCGGACCGGCGCACCTGGTCGCGCGTCGCCGCGATCTCCTTGGCCCACCCCGTCGCCAGCAGCAGCTGCGCCTCGGCCGTCCGCGCGAAGCCGCCCACCAGCACCGCCGCGCCCGTCTGCTGCGCCCGGGTGAGCAGCACCTGGCGCACGTGCGGGTACGGCGAGCGCGGCTCGGCGTGCAGATCGTCGCCGTCGTCCCAGACCGCGACCAGGCCCAGCTCCGCCACCGGCGCGAAGGCGGCGGCCCGGGTGCCGACGACCGCCGCCACCTGCCCGCGCCGGGCGCGCAGGAACCGGCGGTAGCGCTCGCTCGGACCCAGGGCGGCGGCGAGCGCCACGTGCCGGTCCGGGCCGAGCAGCGCGGTCAGCGCCGCGTCCAGCCGCTCCAGGTCGCGGGCGTCGGCCACGACCACCACCGCGCCCCGGCCGCTGTGCAGCGTGGCGGCGACGGCCTCGGCGATGCGCGCGGGCCAGTGCTCGCCCGGCAGCGCCGACCAGACGGCCCGGGGTGAGCGCCCCTCGGCCAGCGCGCGCAGGAACGCCTCCCCCGCCGGGTAGCGCCGCCAGCCGTCGTGCGGCGGCTCGGGCGGACTGCCCGCCGGAGGGTCGACGCCGCGTTCGGCCTCGACCTTCGCCTGGCGGGGCGGGACGGCCAGGCGCAGCACGTCGGCGAGGCTGCCCGCGTACCGGTCAGCTACCTCGCGGGCGGCCCGCAGCACCTGCGGGTCGAGCACGGGCTCGGCCGAGACGACCTTCTCCAGCCAGGCCAGCCTGCCCTCGTGCGCGGTCTCCTCGGCCCGTTCGAGCAGCCAGCCGTCGACGAGCTGGCCGCTGAAGCGCACCTTCACCCGGGTGCCGGGGCGGGCCTTGTCGGCCAGGTCGGCGGGCACGCGGTAGTCGAAGGTGCGGTCGAGGTGCGGCAGCGGCACGTCCACGCAGACGCGCGCGACGGCCAGGCTCTCGGCCGGTTGGCGGTCCTGCTTCACGCGCGCTGTCACGCCAAGAGTCTTAGCAGAACCATCCGACGCCCTCCCGCCCCCGCCCACCGCCACGCCCGTCCCACTGCCGCCCCGCCACGCACACCATGGACACCGCGCCCGCGCCCGCCCCGCGTTCACCGCACCCCGCCGCACTCCGCTCCACACCTCGCGTCGGCCCGCACATGAATAGACGTTGGCCTATCTGGATGACGAAAACATGATCGAAGTCATCCGGATAGGCCAACGTCTATGGCAAAACGGGCGCGCGGCAGGGCTGCCCGCCGAGCGGCGGGGTGGCCGGGGCGCGTGGGGCGCAGGGTCAGCCGATGGCGGACTTGAGGTCGGCGACGCGGTCGGTGCGCTCCCAGGTCAGGTCCGGCAGTTCGCGGCCGAAGTGGCCGTACGCGGCGGTCTGCTGGTAGATCGGGCGCAGCAGGTCCAGGTCGCGGATGATGGCCGCGGGACGCAGGTCGAAGACCTCGCCGATGGCCTTCTCGATGCGCTCGACGGCGTAGTTCTCCGTGCCGAACGTCTCCACGAACAGGCTGACCGGCTTCGCCTTGCCGATGGCGTACGCCACCTGCACCTCGCAGCGCTCGGCGAGCCCGGCCGCGACCACGTTCTTGGCGACCCAGCGCATGGCGTACGCCGCGGAGCGGTCGACCTTCGACGGGTCCTTGCCGGAGAACGCGCCGCCGCCGTGGCGGGCGTAGCCGCCGTACGTGTCGACGATGATCTTGCGGCCGGTGAGGCCGGCGTCGCCCATCGGGCCGCCGATCTCGAAGCGGCCGGTCGGGTTGACCAGCAGCCGGTAGCCCTCGGTGTCCAGGCCCAGGCCGTCCAGCTCGGGCGCGATCACGTGCTCGCGCACGTCCGGCGTGAGCAGCGACTCCAGCGAGATGTCGGGCGCGTGCTGGGAGGAGACGACGACGGTGTCGAGGCGGACCGGCTTGAAGCCGTCGTACTCGATGGTGACCTGGGTCTTGCCGTCGGGGCGCAGGTACGGGATGGCGCCGTCCTTGCGGGCGGCGGTGAGGCGGCGGGCGAGCCGGTGCGCGAGCGCGATCGGCAGCGGCATCAGCTCGGGGGTCTCCGAGCAGGCGAAGCCGAACATCATGCCCTGGTCGCCGGCGCCCTGCGCGTCGAGCGTGTCGTCACCCTCGCCGGAGCGCTGCTCCAGCGCGCTGTCGACGCCCTGGGCGATGTCGGGCGACTGCGAGCCGATGGACACGCTGACGCCGCAGGAGGCGCCGTCGAAGCCCTTCTTGGAGGAGTCGTAGCCGATCGACAGGATCGTGTCGCGCACGATGGTCGGGATGTCGGCGTACGCCTTCGTGGTCACCTCGCCCGCGACGTGCACCTGGCCCGTCGTGATCAGTGTCTCGACGGCGACGCGGCTGCGGGCGTCCTGGGCGAGCAGCGCGTCCAGGATGCCGTCGCTGATCTGGTCAGCGATCTTGTCCGGGTGACCCTCGGTGACCGACTCCGAGGTGAACAGGCGACGTGCCACTCGATCTCTCCCATACAGCGACTTGGATGACGATGGATGGACGGTACGTCCCACCACCGTCTTGGCGGAAGTCTAGTCAACAAGTAGGTCTTCGCGGGGCAGGCCCGGCCGGATGTCCGCTGGACGGGACGCCGGTCACAGCAGCGCGACGACCTGATCCCAGACCGCGTCGGCGAGATCGTCCTTGCTGCGCGGGCCGAGCTCGCGGTGCGAGCCGTCGGCGCCGAGCACGACCGCCTCGTTGCGGTCGGCGCCGAAGACCTTGTCCTCGCCCACCTCGTTGACCACGATCAGGTCGGCCCGCTTGCGCACCAGCTTGCCGCGGGCGTGCTCGATCGCGTCGTGGGTCTCCGCGGCGAACGCCACCAGCACCTGGCCCGGCCGCTTGGCCGCGCCCAGCTCGGCGGCGATGTCCGGGTTCGTGGTGAGCTCGATGACGGGCGCCGTGCCGTCGGCGGTCTTCTTGATCTTCTGATCGGCGTACGCGGCGGGACGGAAGTCGGCGGGCGCGGCGGCCATGATCACCGCGTCGGCCTCCTTGGCCGCGCCGACGACGGCGTCGCGCAGCTGCGCGGTGGTGCCGACCCGGACCAGGTCGGCGCCGGCGGGCGTGGGCAGCGACACGTTGGCGGCGACGAGCGTCACCCGCGCGCCCCGGGCCAGCGCGGTGCGCGCGAAGGCGTACCCCTGCTTGCCGGAGGAGCGGTTGCCCAGGAACCGCACCGGGTCCAGCGGCTCGCGGGTGCCGCCGGCGGTGACCACCACGTGGCGGCCGGCCAGGTCGGCGGGCGGGTTCGCACCGCGGGCCAGCACGCGCAGCGCGTACTCGAAGATCTGCTCGGGGTCGGGCAGCCGGCCCTTGCCGGTGTCCTTGCCGGTGAGCCTGCCGACGGCGGGCTCGATGACCAGGGACCCACGGCGGCGCAGCGTCGCGACGTTGTCGGCGGTGGCCGGGTGCTCCCACATCTCGGTGTGCATGGCCGGCGCGAAGACGACCGGGCAGCGCGCGGTGAGCAGCGTGTTGGTCAGCAGGTCGTCGGCCATGCCGTGCGCGGCCTTGGCCAGCAGGTCGGCGGTGGCCGGCACGACCAGCACCAGGTCCGCGGTCTGGCCCAGCTTGACGTGCGGCACCTGCGGCACGTCCGCCCAGACCTCGGTCGCGGCCGGCTGGCCGGACAGCGCCTCCCAGGTCGGCGCGCCGACGAAGCGCAGCGCGGAGGCGGTCGGCACCACGCGCACCGAGTGGCCGGACTCGGTGAGCAGGCGCAGCAGCTCGCAGGCCTTGTAGGCGGCGATGCCGCCGCCTACCCCCAGTACGACGCGCGCCATGTCGGGAGGGCTCAGCCCTCGGTCGGCTCGGCGGTGAGCAGCCCGGCGTTGATCTCACGCATCGCGATGGAGAGGGCCTTCTCCTGCGGCGTGGTCTCCACCAGCGGGCCGACGTACTCCAGCAGGCCCTCGCCGAGCTGGCTGTAGTAGGCGTTGATCTGCCGGGCACGCTTGGCCGCGAAGATCACCAGCGAGTACTTCGACGAGGTCTTGTCGAGCAGCTCGTCGATCGGCGGGTTGGTGATGCCTTCGGGTTGGGCGACGGTTCCAGCCACTGTGAATCCTTGTCTAGGAGAATGCCGGTGCGCTTCAGATACGCGGACGTGCCGAGGCGAGCGCAGGCGAACCGAGCAATCCTACCAACTCGTCCGCAGCGCGCTCGAGGTAGTCGTTCACGACAGTCACGTCGAACTCGGACTCGGCGGCGAGTTCCTCGTCGGCGTGGGCGAGACGGCGGCGGATGGTGTCCGGGTCCTCGGTCCCCCGGCCGATGAGCCGGCGGCGCAGCTCCTCGCGGCTGGGCGGGGCCAGGAAGACCAGCTGCGCGTCCGGCATGGCCTGCCGGACCTGGCGCGCGCCCTGCAGGTCGATCTTCAGCAGGGCCGGGATGCCGGCGGCGAGCCGGCCCTCGACCGCGGCGCGCGGCGTGCCGTAGAGGTTGCCCGCGAACTCGGCCCACTCCAGCAGCATGCCGCCGTCGACGAGGCGCTCGAACTCGGTGCGGTTGACGAACGTGTAGTGCTTGCCGTCGATCTCGTAGTCGCGCTTCTTGCGGGTGGTGACCGAGACGGACAGCCATACCCAGGGCGAACGCTTGCGGATGACCTCGATGACGGCATCCTTGCCGACACCGGAGGGCCCGGAGAGCACGGTGAGGCGGGCGGGCGCGGCCGCTCGGGCGGCGAGCGGTACGTCGTCTTCCATTCTCAAGTTCTACCCAATCGAGGAGCGGTGGTGGCAGCGGGGGCCCTGTTTGAGCACTACGTCACGAGGACTTAACAGGGGGTTCCGGCCCGGATGCGCCGTTCTTGCCCTCAGAAACGAACCAGCGGCGCTGTCGAAACGACAGCGCCGCTGGGCGACGATCTGCGGAGCGGGCAACCTCACCCGAAGGCGTGAGTGTCACTCACGCCGGGTCGGCGGCCCGATCCGGTGGACATGCGGTGGAGCCTCGGCACACCGCTGCCCGTTCGCCGCGGACGTCTCCGCCCGCGGCGAGGATGATGCTGACGGTTCGCGATCAGGCCGCGAACTCGGCCAGCAGCGCCTTGCGCTGCTGGTCGCCCAGCCCGCGCAGGCGGCGCGAGTCGGCGATCTTCAGCTTCTCCATGATCTGCGTGGCCCGGATCTTGCCGATGCCGGGGAGCGCCTGCAGCACGGCCGACACCTTCAGCTTGCCAACGACGTCGTCGGCCTCGGCGCGGTCGAGCACGGCGGCCAGGGTGGTCTTGCCCTGCTTGAGCTGCTCCTTGAGCTCAGCCCGAGCCTTGCGGACCTCCGCGGCCTTCTCCAGCGCGGCAGCGCGCTGCTCTGGGGTCAGTGACGGGAGCGGCACCAGTTCTCCTCAGGTCCTCTTGTTCACGACGGCGGGTTTGCCGGCGTGTGGTGCACCGCCTTCCCCACCGCGGGCGGTGGATAACGTCGGCACACCGTTGCTGGTGAAACTCACGTGACTTGCGGGTCACGAGAGCAGATCAGCCCAGCGCCGGGAAACCTAGCGGTCGACGACGTTTTCGGCAACGTCACCGCGCATGATCACGAAAAGGTCACGGCAGGCCCGGACGTCCCAATGCGTCCCGGCAGGCATCGAGAGTCCGGGATGCCGCGGCCCGCAGCGCCTCGACATCCGGGCCCGCGCCGAGCACCTCGCGCGACGATGAGGGCAGCACCGCGGACAGGTTCCCGGGGAAGATCCGGCGAAGATCGTCGGCCGTCCCGCCCTGCGCGCCGAGGCCCGGAACGAGGATCGGCCCGTTGAGCGCGGACAGGTCGTGACCGGTCTCGCCGATGGTCGCCCCGACCACCAGGCCGAGGTTACCGATCGGTTCGACACCCTTGTTGAGCTGGGAAATCTCGTCGATGATCGTTTGCGCCACGCTACGGCCGTCTATGCCCCGAGCGTGCTGCACGGATGGTCCCTCCGGGTTGGACGTGAGGGCGAGCACGAAGACGCCGCCGCCGTGCTCAGCCGCCATGTCGAACATCGGGGCGAGCGATCCGAGACCCAGGAACGGGCTCGCGGTGATCGCGTCGACATACATGGGCCTCGATGGGTTCAGATAGGCGTCGGCGTACGCGGCGGCGGTCGAGCCGATGTCGCCACGCTTCACGTCCAGAAGCACAAGGGCTCCGGCCTGGCGTAACTGTCGGATAGTTGACTCAAGAATCTCGGCTCCGCGAGCCCCGAATCGCTCAAAAAAGGCGGACTGCGGTTTGAAAACAGCCACCCGATCGGCCAGTGCCGCGACCACCGTGGCGCAGAACGACGCCACCCCGTCCGCGTCGTCGGCCAGGCCCCATGCCTTGAGCAGGGAGGCGTGCGGGTCGACGCCGACGCACAGCGGCCCCCGCTCGTCCATCGCCCGCGCCAGGCGCGCCCCGAACGGCTCCATGAAAACTCCTTCACTCATTCGCGTACGCACGCGGCAGCCGCCGCACCCATCGCCCTCGTGATCGCCGCGACGTCCTCGTCGGAGCTGACGAACGGCGGCATCGTGTAGATCAGATCCCGGAACGGTCGCAGCCAGACGCCCGCGTCCACCGCGGCGGCCGTCGCCGCCGCCATGTCGACCTCGCGATCGAGCTGCACCACCCCGATCGCCCCGAGCACCCGCACGTCGGCCACGCCGGGCAGCTCCCGCAGCGGGGCAAGGCCCGTCCGGAGCAGACCCTCGATCCGGCGTACCCGCGCCCGCCAGTCACCCGACAGCAGCAGCCCGATGCTGGCGCTCGCCACCGCGCACGCCAGCGGGTTGCCCATGAACGTGGGACCGTGCGCCAGCACCGGCACCGCGCCCTGCGAGATGCCCCGGGCCACCTCGGACGTGCACAGTGCCGCGGCGAGTGTCAGATATCCGCCGGTCAGCGCCTTCCCGACGCACATCACGTCGGGGGTCACCCCGGCGTGGTCGGCGGCGAACAGCTCGCCGGTGCGCCCGAAGCCGGTCGCGATCTCGTCGAACACCAGCAGCACGTCGTGCTCGTCACACAGCTCCCGCAGCACCCGCAGGTAGCGCGGGTCGTGAAAGCGCATCCCCCCGGCGCCCTGCACCACCGGCTCGACGATCACCGCGGCCAGCTCGTGCGCGTGCGTGACCAGCGCCTCCTTCAGCACCGTCACATAGGACTCGTCGTACTCCGCCGGCGGCGCGGGCGCGAACACCTGCCGGGGCAGCACGTCGCCCCAGAGGCTGTGCATGCCGCCCTCCGGGTCGCACACGCTCATCGGGTGGAACGTGTCCCCGTGGTACCCGCCGCGCCACGTGGCCAGCCGCCGCTTGCCCGGCCGCCCACGCGACACCTGGTACTGCAGGCACATCTTGACGGCCACCTCGACGCTCACCGAGCCCGAGTCGGCCAGGAACACGTGCTCCAGCCCGTCCGGGGTGATGTCCACGAGCGTCTTCGCCAGGCGGACCGCGGGCTCGTGGGTGAGCCCGCCGAACATCACGTGGCTCATCCGTCCGAGCTGGTCGGTGACGGCCGCGTCGAGCACCGGGTGCCGGTAGCCGTGGATCGCCGCCCACCAGCTCGACATGCCGTCGACCACCTCGCGCCCGTCGGCCAGCCGCAGCCGCACCCCGCGCGCGCTCTCCACCACGAGCGGCTCCTGCCGCCCCGGCATCGGCCCGTACGGGTGCCACACGTGCGCCCGGTCCAGCGTCAGCAGCTCGTCGGTGTCCACGACGTCCCTCCCGAAAGGAAGGGCACCTTCACCACGCGCCGCGCGGTGGAAGGTGCCCTTCTCGACCTGGTCGGTCACCGAGCGCCCGCCGGGCCGCGCTGCGCGGCCGCGCGTACCAGCGCGGGACCGTAGTAGATGAATCCGGTGTAGAGCTGCACCAGGCTCGCGCCCGCGTCGAACAAACGGGCCGCGTCGTCGGCGCTCATCAGCCCGCCGACGCCGACGATCGGCAGCCGCCCGCCCGTCTCGCGGTGCACGAACGACACCACCTTGTGCGCCCGCTCGGTCAGCGGCGCGCCGGACAGGCCGCCCGCCTGCGCCGCCGTGGCCTGGTCGGCCGGGGCGACGCCGTCGCGGCTGAGCGTGGTGTTGGTCGCGATCAGACCAGCCACCCCGCGTGCCAGGCACACTTCCAGCAGCTCGGCGATGGCGTGGTCGGTCAGGTCCGGGGCGATCTTCACCAGCACCGGCTTGCTCGTCGGGGCGCCGCCGGGCCGCGGGTCCGGCTCGGTCAGCGCCGCCAGGATCGCGTCGAGCTGGTCGCGGTCCTGCAGGCTGCGCAGGCCGGGCGTGTTCGGCGAGGAGACGTTGACCGCGAAGTAGTCGCCGAAGAACTTCAGCGCGTCGTACGACGCCCGGTAGTCCGCGACGGCCTCCTCCAGCGGGGTCACCTTCGACTTGCCCAGCGAGATGCCCAGCGGCACCCCGATCGGGCCCAGCGCGGCCAGCCGCCCCGCCAGCGCCTGCGCGCCCTCGTTGTTGAACCCCATCCGGTTGATGATGGCCCGGCTGTCCGGCAGCCGGAACAGCCGCGGCCGCTCGTTGCCCGGCTGCCCCTGCGCGGTCACCGTGCCGACCTCGACGAAGCCGAACCCGAGCGCCGGCCACGCCTTCAGCGCGACGCCGTTCTTGTCCATCCCCGCCGCCAGCCCCACCGCGTTCGGAAACCGCACCCCGAACACGTCGACCGGCCTGTCGACCGCGTAGCGCCGCTGGAGCATGCCCAGCACGCCGGGCCGCCGTGACAGCCCCGCGAGCCGCTCCAGCGTCCACTCGTGCGCCCGCTCGGCGTCCCCGCCCCCGATCCGGAACAGCCGGGGCCGGACCACCTTCTCGAACACCGTCACGCCCCGACACCCCCCGCGCCGTCTCCCATGATCGCGTCGATCTTGCGCGAACTGTTGCCCTTTTGGGGGGTATGGGCGTGTCGTACCCACAGTTCGCGCAAGATCGGCGCCTCGAGACGGGTCACGCGGCGAGCTCCGGGCGGATCACGGCGTGGAGCTGCTGCAGCGGGCGGACCGTCATGTCGCCGCGGATCAGGGCCTCGATGCCCATCACGGCCGCCGCCGCGCCGGGGACGGTGGTGCAGCAGGGGATGTCGGCGGCCACCGCCGCGCTGCGGATCTCGTAGCCGTCGGAGCGGGCCTTGGCGCCGGAGCCCTGCGGGGTGTTGATGACCATCTTCACCTCGCCGGAGGCGATCAGGGAGACCGCGTCGCGCTCGGCGTCCTCGCTGTGCTTGCCGACGACCTCGCAGACGATGCCGTGGCGGCGCAGCACCTCGCCGGTGCCGACGGTGGCCACGATCTCGAAGCCGAGGTCGGCCAGCCGCTTCACCGGGAAGATCATGCCCCGCTTGTCGCGGTTGGCGACCGAGACGAAGATCTTGCCGCTGGTCGGCAGCGTGCCGTACGCGGCCGCCTGCGACTTGGCGAAGGAGTGCCCGAACGCCATGTCGATGCCCATGACCTCGCCGGTGGACTTCATCTCCGGCGACAGCAGGGTGTCCACGCCCTTGCCGGCACGGGTGCGGAAGCGCTTGAACGGCAGCACCGCCTCCTTGACCGCGACCGGCGCGGTCTCCGGCAGCAGGCCGCCGTCACCCTCGGCCAGGAGCATGCCCTCGGCGCGCAGCTCGGCGATGGTGGCGCCGAGCATGATCCGGGCCGCCGCCTTGGCCAGCGGCACCGCGGTCGCCTTCGAGACGAACGGCACGGTACGCGAGGCGCGCGGGTTGGCCTCCAGCACGTAGAGCATGTCGTCCTTGAGCGCGTACTGCACGTTGAGCAGGCCGCGCACGCCCACGCCGCGGGCGATCGCCTCGGTGTACTCGCGCACCACGTCCAGGTGGCGCCCGCCCAGGGTGATCGGCGGCAGCGCGCACGCCGAGTCGCCGGAGTGGATGCCGGCCTCCTCGATGTGCTCCATCACGCCGCCGAGGTACACGTCGCCGTTGGCGTCGCAGAGCGCGTCCACGTCGATCTCGATCGCGTCGTCGAGGAACCGGTCCACCAGCACCGGGTGCTCCGGCGAGATGTCGGTGGCCCGGCCGATGTAGTCGCGCAGCGTGGCGTCGTCGTAGACGATCTCCATGCCGCGCCCGCCGAGCACGTACGACGGGCGGACCAGCACCGGGTAGCCGACCTCGTCGGCGATCTTCTTCGCGTCGGCGAAGCTGGTCGCGGTGCCGTGCGCCGGGGCGCGCAGCCCCGCCTCGGCCAGCACCCGGCCGAACGCGCCCCGCTCCTCGGCGAGGTGGATCGACTCGGGCGTGGTGCCGACGATCGGCACGCCCGCGTTCTTCAGCCGCTGCGCCAGGCCCAGCGGCGTCTGCCCACCCAGCTGCACGATCACGCCGATCACGCCGGGGCCGCCCGCGGCCAGGCCGGAGCTGTGCTCGGCGTGCACCACCTCGAGCACGTCCTCGAAGGTCAGCGGCTCGAAGTAGAGGCGGTCGGCGGTGTCGTAGTCGGTCGACACCGTCTCCGGGTTGCAGTTGACCATGACGGTCTCGTAGCGGCCCTGGCCCTCCACCGGCGGGGCGCCGCGCAGCGCCATCACCGCGTGCACGCACGAGTAGTCGAACTCGATGCCCTGGCCGATCCGGTTCGGGCCCGAGCCCAGGATCAGCACCTTCGGCCGGTCGCTCGGCGCCACCTCGGTCTCCTCGTCGTACGAGGAGTAGTGGTACGGCGTCGTCGCGGCGAACTCGGCCGCGCAGGTGTCGACCGTCTTGTAGACCGGCCGTACGCCCAGGCGGTGGCGCAGCGTGCGCACCCCGTCCTCGCCCGCGAACTCCGGGCGCAGCGCGGCGAGCTGCCGGTCGGACAGGCCCGCCCGCTTGGCCTTGCGCAGCAGCGGCAGGTCCACCACCGGCGCGTCGAGGATCTCGGCGCGCAGCTCGACCAGGCCGAGGATCTGGTCCACGAACCAGGGGTCGATGCCGCCGGACGCCTCGGTGACCTGCGCGACGGTGGCGCCGTGGCGCAGCGCCTCCTCGACGGCGTACAGGCGCCCGTCGTGCGGGACGCGCAACGCCTCCAGGGCCTGTTCGACCGAGCCGAAGCGGTCCGGCGCGGTCCAGAAACCGGCCGCCTTGGTCTCCATCGAGCGCATCGCCTTGTTCAGCGCCTCGGGGAAGTTGCGGCCCAGGCTCATCGCCTCACCGACCGACTTCATGGTCGTGGTCAGCTCCGGGTCGGCCCCGGGGAACTTCTCGAACGCGAACCGCGGGATCTTCACCACCACGTAGTCCAGCGACGGCTCGAACGCGGCCGGCGTCTTGAGGGTGATGTCGTTGGGGATCTCGTCGAGGGTGTACCCGATGGCCAGCTTCGCGGCGATCTTCGCGATCGGGAAGCCGGTGGCCTTGGACGCCAGCGCGCTGGAGCGCGAGACGCGCGGGTTCATCTCGATGACCACGATCCGGCCGTTGTCCGGGTTGATCGCGAACTGGATGTTGCAGCCGCCGGTGTCCACGCCGACCTCGCGCAGCACCGCGATGCCCAGGTCGCGCATGTTCTGGTACTCGCGGTCGGTGAGCGTCATCGCCGGGGCCACGGTCACCGAGTCGCCGGTGTGCACGCCCATCGGGTCGATGTTCTCGATCGAGCAGATGACGACCACGTTGTCGTGCTTGTCGCGCATCAGCTCCAGCTCGTACTCCTTCCAGCCGAGCACGCTCTCCTCGATGAGCACCTCGGTCACCGGGGAGGCGGCCAGGCCGCTGCCCGCGATGAGGTCGAGCTGCTCCGGGGTGTGCGCCATGCCCGAGCCGAGGCCGCCCATGGTGAACGAGGGCCGGATGACGACCGGCAGGCCCAGCTCGGCGACGGTGTCGCGCACCTCGTCCATGGAGTGGCAGACCCGGCTGCGCGGCACCAGGTCACCGGTCAGCCCGAGCCGGGCGCCCGCCTTGGCCACGATGTCCTTGAACAGCTGCCGGTCCTCGCCGCGGCGGATGGCGTCGATGTCGGCGCCGATCAGCTCCACGCCGTACTTCTCCAGCACCCCCGCCTCGTGCAGGGCGACCGCGGTGTTCAGCGCGGTCTGCCCGCCCAGGGTGGGCAGCAGCGCGTCGGGGCGCTCGGCCGCGATGACCTTCTCCACGAACTCCGGCGTGATCGGCTCGACGTAGGTGGCGTCGGCGAACTCCGGGTCGGTCATGATGGTCGCCGGGTTCGAGTTGACCAGGCTGACCCGCAGGCCCTCGCTGCGCAGCACCCGGCACGCCTGGGTGCCGGAGTAGTCGAACTCGCAGGCCTGGCCGATGACGATCGGGCCGGACCCGATCACCATGACGTGCTTCAGATCTGTCCGCTTCGGCATCTCACTTGCCTCCGTTGCTGAGTTCCGAACGGACCTTGCCGGGTCGCTCCACGAGCTCCACGAACCGGTCGAACAGGTAGTCGGCGTCGTGCGGCCCTGCTGCCGCCTCCGGGTGGTACTGCACGGTGAAGGCGGGCACGTCCAGCGCGCGCAGGCCCTCCACCACGTTGTCGTTCAGGCACACGTGCGAGACCTGCACCCGGCCGAACTCCGTGTCGGCGGTGCCCTCCAGCGGTGCGTCGACGGCGAAGCCGTGGTTGTGCGAGGTGACCTCGACCTTGCCGGTGGTGCGGTCCATCACCGGCTGGTTGATGCCGCGGTGGCCGTAGCCCAGCTTGTAGGTGCCGAAGCCCAGTGCCCGGCCCAGGATCTGGCTGCCGAAGCAGATGCCGAACAGCGGCAGGCTCCGCTTCATCACGGCCTGTGCCAGCATCACCGCGTGATCGGCGGTCGCCGGGTCGCCGGGCCCGGGCGAGAAGAACACCGCGTCCGCGCCCACCGACAGCAGGTCGTCGAGGGTGGCGTCGGCGGGCAGGACGTGGGTGGTCACGCCGCGGGCGGCCAGCCGCCGCGGCACGTTGCGCTTGATGCCCAGATCCAGGGCCGCGACGGTGAAGCGGTGCTCGCCCTCGGCCGCAACGGTGTACGCCTGCGACGTGGTGACCTCCGCGGACAGGTTCGCCCCGGTCATCTCGGGCTGCTGGCGCACCCGCGCCAGCAGCGCCTGCGGGTCGCGCTCGACGCTGGACACGCCGACGCGCATCGCGCCGCGCTCGCGCAGGTGCCGGGTGAGCGCCCGGGTGTCGACGCCGCTGATGCCGACCACGCCGAGGCGGTCCAGCCGGGCGCCGAGGTCCTCGGTCGAGCGCCAGTTGGACGGCACACGGGCCGGGTCGCGCACCACGTAGCCGGCCACCCAGATCCGGTCGGACTCGTCGTCGGAGTCGTTGACACCGGTGTTGCCGATGTGCGGCGCGGTCTGCACCACGACCTGGCGGTGGTACGACGGGTCGGTGAGCGTCTCCTGGTAGCCGGTCATGCCGGTGGTGAAGACCGCCTCGCCGAAGGTCTCGCCGACCGCGCCGTAGGCCTCGCCCCGGAACGTGCGACCGTCCTCCAGGACCAAGATCGCCTCTGTCACTTCTGCACCTTTCCGTCGAGCACCGTCGGCACGCCCCGCAGGAAGGTGGCGACGATCCGGCCGGGCACCGTCATCCCGGCGTACGGCGTGTTGTGGCTGAGACTGGCCAGCCCGGTGGGTTCGACCGTCCACCGCGTCGTGGGGTCGATCAGCGTGAGGTTCGCGGGCGCGCCCGCGACCAGGTCGTTGCCGTGCCCGTCCAGCCCGGCGATGCGGGCCGGGGCCCGGGACATGCGCTCGGCGATCAGGTCCCACTCCTCGCCGAGCACGTCGAGCACGATCGGCAGCGCGGTCTCCAGGCCGAGCATGCCGGGGCGGGCGTAGGCCCACTCGCACTCCTTGTCCTCCGCGGCGTGCGGGGCGTGGTCGGTGGCCACGATGTCGATGGTCCCGTCGCGCAGGCCCTCGCGCAGCGCCTGGACGTCGGTGTTCGTGCGCAGCGGCGGGTTCACCTTGTATACCGGGTCGTACGACTCGGCCTTCTCGTGGGTCAGCAGCAGGTGATGCGGCGTGACCTCGGCGGTGACGCGTACCCCCCGGGCCTTGGCGGCGCGGATGATGTCGACGCTGCCCGCGGTCGAGACGTGGCACACGTGCAGGCGGGCGCCCACGTGCTCGGCGAGCAGCACGTCCCGCGCGATGATCGACTCCTCGGCCACGGCGGGCCAGCCGGTCAGGCCGAGCTTCGCCGAGACGTCGCCCTCGTGCATCTGCGCGCCCTGGGTCAGCCGCGGCTCCTCGGCGTGCTGGGCGATGACGCCGTCGAACGCCTTGACGTACTCCAGCGCCCGGCGCATCAGCCGCGGGTCGGCGACGCAGAAGCCGTCGTCGGAGAAGACCCGCACCCGGGCCGCCGAGTCGGCCATCGCGCCCAGCTCGGCCAGCCGCTCGCCGGCCAGGCCGACGGTGACCGCGCCGATGGGCTGCACGTCGACCAGCCCGGCCTCCTGGCCGAGCCGGTAGACCTGCTCGACCACGCCGGCGGTGTCGGCGACCGGGGAGGTGTTGGCCATCGCGCAGACGGCGGTGTAGCCGCCCAGGGCGGCGGCGCGCGAGCCGGTGTACACCGTCTCGGCGTCCTCGCGGCCGGGCTCGCGCAGGTGGGTGTGCAGGTCGACCAGGCCGGGCAGGGCCACCAGGCCGGTGGCGTCGACCACCTCGGCGCCGTCGGCACGCAGTCCGGCGCCGACCTCGGCGATGACGCCGTCGCGCAGCAGCAGGTCGACGGGCTCGGCGCCGAGGATCCGGGCGCCCTTGATCAGAATGTCGGTCACGGACGTCCTCCGGGCAGCGGGCTGGGTCATCGGGCTCCTCCGAGCAGGAGGTAGAGGCAGGCCATGCGCACGCTGACGCCGTTGGTGACCTGCTCGACGATGGTGGAGCGGGGCGAGTCGGCCACCTCGGGCGTGATCTCCATGCCCCGGTTCATCGGGCCGGGGTGCATGACGATCGCGTGCGCGGGCATCCGGCGCAGGCGCGCGCCGTCCAGGCCGTAGCGGCGGGAGTACTCCCGGGCCGAGGGGAAGTACGAGTCGGTCATCCGCTCGCGCTGCACCCGCAGCATCATCACCACGTCGACCTGCGGCAGCACCGCGTCGAGGTCGTAGGCGACCTGGGCCGAGGCGTTCAGGTCGGTGGGGATCAGCGTCGGCGGGCCGACCAGGGTGACCTTGGCGCCGAGCGTGTTCAGCAGCAGCACGTTGGAGCGGGCCACCCGGCTGTGCAGCACGTCGCCGACGATCGCCACGTGCAGGCCGTCGAGCCGGCCCATCCGCGAGCGCATGGTGTACGCGTCCAGCAGCGCCTGGGTGGGGTGCTCGTGGGTGCCGTCCCCGGCGTTCAGCACGCTGCCGGAGACCCAGTGGGCCAGCCGGTGCGGCGCGCCGGAGGCGGGGTGCCGGATGACGACCGCGTCGGCGCCCATCGCCTGCAGTGTCCAGGCGGTGTCCTTGAGGCTCTCGCCCTTCTCCACGCTGGAGCCCTTGGCCGAGAAGTTGATCACATCGGCGCTCAGCCGCTTCGCGGCCGCCTCGAACGAGATCCGGGTGCGGGTGGAGTCCTCGTAGAAGAGGTTGACCACGGTGCGGCCGCGCAGCGTGGGCAGCTTCTTGATCTCGCGGCCGGAGACGCTGGCCATCTCGGCGGCGGTGTCCAGGATCTCGATCGCGGTGGCCGCGTCCAGGTCGGCCGTCGACAGCAGGTGCTTCATCGCGTTTCGTCCTTCCCGGCGCCGGTGGGCAGTGCCCGCTGCTCGGCGGTCACGGCGGGCAACCGGACGGAGCCGCTGGCGTTGGCCAGGACCACCTCGTCGGTGCCGTCGATCTCGGTCAGCTTCACCTTGACCTGCTCGGACAGGGCGGTGGGGATGTTCTTGCCGACGTAGTCGGCCCGGATCGGCAGCTGCCGGTGGCCGCGGTCGACCAGCACCGCGAGCTGCACCGCGGCCGGGCGGCCGAGGTCACTGAGCGCGTCCAGGGCGGCCCGGATGGTGCGGCCGGAGAACAGCACGTCGTCGACGAGGATCACCTTGCGCCCGTCCACGCCGCCCGCGGGCTCCTCGGTGCGGCCGACCGCGCGGATCGAGCTGCTGCGCAGGTCGTCGCGGTAGAGCGTGATGTCGAGCGTGCCCACGGGGACGTCCAGGCCCTCGAAGGCCCGGATGCGCTCGGCCAGCCGGTGGGCGATCGGCACGCCGCGGGTGGCGATGCCCAGCAGGACCACGTCGGCGGCGCCGGAGGTCTTCTCCAGGATCTGGTGCGCGATGCGGTCGACGACGCGGGAGACGTCCGCGGCGGAGAGAACGATCTTGGTGGGAGCCGGTGCGGCCGGCTGCTGCGCTGGGGCGTTCGACTCGTCTGTCGATGGGCGCGCCAAGGCAGACCTCCTTCCCCGCCTCACGGGACGGGTCGTTAAAGGATGTCAAGGTCAGCGTTAAACTTAGCAGTGAGACGGCCGACGATGCGTTCGGGGGCCAGTCAATCCGCAGGTCATACGATTGTACCTAGCGGATCAGCTCAATCGATCAAGCCGGTCGGATGAGGTTGTCTCAACTTGTGGTCAACGAGCACTTGACCGCGTGTCGTTAGCGCCGTACCGTCACGCTGCGTAGCGATCGTCGGGGAACCCGCCCCGGCCAACAGCTGGGAGTGTCGGAATGCCGTCTGATTACGCCAAGTCCCTCGGTGCGCGACTGCGCTCCATCCGCCAGCAGCAGGGTCTGTCCCTGCAGGGCGTGGAGGAGAAGTCGAACGGGCGTTGGAAGGCCGTGGTCGTCGGCTCGTACGAGCGAGGCGACCGTGCCGTCACGGTGTCCCGTCTGGCCGAGCTGGCCGACTTCTACCGCGTCCCCGTGGGTGAGCTCCTGCCGGACGGCCCCGCGCCGCGCCAGGAGGCCACCAGCAAGATCGTCCTGGACCTGGAGCGCCTCTACGACGGCGCCAAGGAGGACCTCGCCTCGGTGGCCCGCTACGCCCGCGCCATCCAGCAGCAGCGCGGTGACTACAACGGCCGGGTGCTGTCCATCCGCGCCGTCGACCTCCAGGCACTGGCCGTGTTCTACGACTGCACGCCGAGCGAGCTGATCGAGCGCCTGGCCGACCACGGCGTGCTCGTGGCCGACCCGCGCGCCTTCTTCGCCAGCTGAGCACCGACTCCCAGCCGACGAAAGCGGCCCTTCCCCACGGGGAAGGGCCGCTTTCGTATGTCCGCTCAGCGCCGGGGCGCGTAGTCCGCGATCCGGCCGAGCAGGCCGTTGAGGAAGCGCGGCGAGTCGTCGGTCGACAGCTCCCGGGCCAGCTCGACCGCCTCGGTGATGGCCACCGGGTCGTCGATCTCGGGCACGTAGAGCAGCTCGAACACGGCGATCCGGGCCAGGTTGCGGTCCACCACCGGCATCCGGTCGATCGTCCAGCCCTCGGCGAAGGTGGCGATCGTCTCGTCGATGTCGTCCAGGTGCTCGTTCACGCCCTCGGCCAGCGACACCGCGTACGGCAGGTGCTCCGGCCGCGGCGACTCCATGCGCTCCAGGTACGCCGCCAGCACGGTCCGCACCGGCAGGTTGCGCAGATCAGCCTCGTAAAGCACGTCGAGTGCCCGCTTGCGCGCCTTGCGGCGGGCGGGCATCTGCGACTTGGGTCCCTCAGCCACGTCGAATCCCCCGGACGGGCCTGGGGCCCATCAGGCCCGGCCCAGGTAACGGCCGTCGCGGGTGTCGACCTTGATCTTCTCACCGGTGGTGATGAACAGCGGCACCTGCACGGTGGCCCCGGTCTCGATCATGGCCGGCTTGTTGCCACCGGTCGAGCGGTCGCCCTGCAGGCCCGGCTCGGTGTAGGTGACCTCGACGATCACGCTGGTCGGCAGCTCGACGTACAGCGGCACGCCCTCGTGCGTGGCGACGATCACCTCGGCCTCGGGCAGCAGGTAGTTCACGTTGTCGCCCACGGTCTCGCCGTTGACGTGGATCTGGTCGTAGGTGTCCAGGTCCATGAAGACGTAGTCCTCGCCGTCGGCGTAGAGGTACTGCATCTGGCGCTTGTCGACGTTGGCGGTCTCGACCTTGGTGCCGGCGTTGAAGGTCTTGTCGACCACCTTGCCCGTGAGCACGTGCTTGAGCGTCGTCCGCACGAAAGCCGGACCCTTGCCAGGCTTCACGTGCTGGAACTCGACCACGGCCCAGAGCTCCTTGTCGAGGTTGAGCACCATGCCGTTCTTGAGGTCGTTCGTGGTGGCCACAGCCAGGCTCCCGTTACATGATCAGATACTTGACAAAGAACAGACCCGACGAGTTTACCGGCCCGTGATCTCGGCTCGGCCGTGGGTGGCCCGCACCACGGTGTGACGGTGGTGGCCCCGTGAGCGTCGGCACTGTTAGC